>CBDUWS010000410.1:0-2264 GCA_965370985.1 uncultured bacterium | reverse complement strand
ACGGGAGTTTTTGTCTTATCATGAACCTCTCCCGCCACCCAGCACCTTTTCGGCTTGGGGTCTGCCCATCCTACTTTTCAGCCTCACGGTGTTTACCACGCTGTGGGCTGGCGCCTACCAGGTAAATACGAAACCAGTTACAGGCGCTTGGGACTTTCTCACAAAATATCCTGATTCTTTGTTTAATGGCTTACCCTTCGCAGCAACCCTCTTAGGCATTTTGGTCATACATGAACTAGGGCACTACGTGCTCGCGCGCATCCATCGTGTGCCAGCGTCTTTTCCCCTTTTCATCCCTGGGCCGCCACAATTCATCGGGACCTTCGGGGCTGTCATTCGCATGCGCTCCCCCATTATGAAACGGCAAGCGTTGTTCGATATTGGCGTGGCCGGACCAATTGCAGGATTTATTGCCGCTGTGGTTGCCATAATCGTAGGACTCTCATTTTCATATGTCGTTCCCAAAGAACATGTCTTCGGCCTCCAACTGGGAGAACCCCTCCTCTTGCAAGGATTTGCCTGGCTTATGTTTGGTCCCATTCCATCTACACACGACCTGGTACTGCATCCGATTGCCTTTGCTGCATGGTTTGGATTTTTTGTGACCGCCATCAATCTGTTACCTTTGGGACAACTAGATGGTGGGCATGTGGCATTTGCAGTTCTCGGGCGACAACAAAGGCAGTTGGCCTATATCACCGTTCCCATTCTTATATACTTGGGCCTCACGGGTTGGCCTGGATGGATTGTCTGGGTGGGGATGGCCGGAATTATGGGACTAGCCCATCCTCCAATTACCGACCCGGATGTCGGATTAGGAAAGGGTCGACGATGGGTAGCCTGGGGAGCCTTAATCATTTTTATTATCACATTTGCGCCCATTCCCTTTTCGGTAGGTTGAAATTTGAGGGTCTTCTATTTTATATAACGTTCTAATCTAGAATGTTTTTTGTCTTTTGCAGAACGACTAAAACCGGATCTGAACCAATTTTCCACTAACAGGATATCTACAAGATGGCGTTTCAGGATTCCCACATACGCACGTACATTCAAGAGCAGCGTTCTAATTTTGAAGATATGTTAGGGCAGATGGTGGAAACGCCATCCGTGAGCTCTGACCCTGATCGAGCTTCGGATATGCAAAAGATGGCTGAATTAGCTGTTGATCATCTAGAACAATTCGGCGCACGTGCAACGATCGTTAACACCAAAGGGTATCCCGGTGTAGCCGGAGAATGGTGGGCGGGCCGGCAATACCCGTCAGTGACCATTTACAATCACTTGGATGTTCAGCCGGCTCTGGAACCTGAATGGCGACAATCGCCATTTGCCTTTCAGAAAGACGGCGACCGGTATTGTGGCCGTGGCACGACCGATGACAAAGGCCCGGCACTCACTGCCATGTTCGCGGCACGATTTGCAAGGGAAGCTGGCATTCCTCTCAATATTCGTGTGCTCTGGGAATTGGAAGAAGAAATCGGGAGCCCCAATTTTTCCCAAGTCTTACAGAATCGCAAAACCGTTCCCCCCTCCGATTCGGTGTTGGTCTCCGATACGATTTGGGTTGCTAAAAATCGTCCCGCCCTGTCCTGTGGACTGCGGGGTCTGTTAACAGCTCGCATAGTTCTTCGCACGGGAGAAACCGACGTGCATTCAGGCCTCGTCGGAGGCGGGGCTCGCAATCCCCTAGCGGAATTGTGTGATGCCGCCTACTCATGCCTGGATGCCAAAACCGGACGAGTCAAAATTCCAGGTTTTTATGATGATGTCGTCCCACCCACCCGCACGGAAATGAAAGACTTCGTGGCCTCTGGCTTTCAAGTACGGAAGTTTAAAGAGGCCTATCAACTGCGCTCGCTGCGAACCTCTGACCCCAAAGATTTACTCAAACGCATTTGGGCCTGGCCGACCTTTGAGGTGCATGGCTTAACCGGTGGCCATACAGGCCCTGGGGTGAAAACGATTGTTCCCGCTTGGGGGGAACTCAAAGTCAGTATGCGTTTGGTACCCAATCAGAATCCCCAAAAGATATTTCGTCTCTTGAAAAAACATCTCCGAGCGCGCAATCCGGATATCGAGGTGATCAACGATGGCGCCCTGGAACCTTTTGGCGGTATTTTCGAAGGGCCCTATGCCGAAGCATTACAAGATGCAGTCGAAAAAGGTTTTGGTCGTCGCCCGGTGTTTGTCAGAGAAGGCGGGTCAATCGGAGCCGTTGCCACGTTACAACGAGCCTGGAAAGTCCCCATTTTATTTATGGGATT
>CBDUWS010000409.1:0-2274 GCA_965370985.1 uncultured bacterium | reverse complement strand
AACCGTTCGCCTTTGGCAGGATCGACTTCAAGGGCGGTCAAATCCGGCATTGGTTTAGCTGGCGCCGCTGGGCCTGAATCAACTTCTCCCATATGTCATGCTCCTTTTTGCGAAATTGGATCGTCTACCGTATTGAATGATCAAAGGTAACAAAGGCCAGCCCCTTCAGCAACACTGTTGGGTGGCCTGAAATCCAGTATTGTAATAGGAAAGAACCATCGGCAAGCGTTAATTGGGAAAGCTTATTCTGATCGTCTACTTTTCAAGCAGTCCAATGAAAGCTTAATAAGAGGCGCCAAGTGAAGAATGTTGCCCAGCATACAACCAAGCCTCCCTGAACTAATTCAGAAAATACATTTGCCCATTTTTTTTCTTCACACACCCCAGAAGCTATACTCACTATTGAACAATCTGGCCCTTTCCTCCGTCGGGTTGTCCGTTTACAATACAGAACATGCTTAATCGGTTTATTCGATACATTCAGCGATATAAAGGATGGTTTGGTGGAGCTGCGGCTATTTGCATCTTTTTAGGCCTGTATACCGGCTTACTCGCTTCTCCACCAGATTATTACCAAGGAGAACTCGTCCGGATCATGTATGTCCATGTTCCGCTGGCGCACACCAGTACCCTGGCCTATTCCGTATTATTTTTCGGCAGCATCTGGTATTTATGGAAACGCGACCCGCTTGTGGATAACATGTGCCAGGCTTCCGCTGGCATTTGTGCGCTCTTTACCGCCCTGGCGCTCATCACCGGATCCATCTGGGCCAAACCCACCTGGAACACCTGGTGGACGTGGGACCCTCGGCTGGTCTCCTTTAGTGTGCTACTGCTGATCTTGGGCGGGTATCTCATGCTCAGGAAACTGGTGGATGATCCCGAACGCGGTGGCCGCTATGCTGCCATTCTCGCGATTGTTGGTGGGATCGACCTCCCCATTATCAAGTTTTCAGTGGAATGGTGGCGAACGTTACATCAACCCATGTCGTTTTCCACCCGAGGCGTCGCCATTTCCGATGATATCCTGCTCCCCTTAACTCTCATGAGCCTTGGTGCCTGGCTCCTCTTTGCCTATATGGTAATGGTTCGCACACAAATTTTGTACTTGACCGATCTGCTCCAGGCTAAAAAGGGCCGTCTGTTCAGTCAGACGCATTTTACTCAAACATCCCCATGACCGGATTTTATGCACGATGGGCCGTGATTGTCGGAGGAATCATCCTTTTGGCCATGATGACCTTCCAACAGTATCAGCGTGATTTATCGACCATCTCCTTGGCGACTGTATTAAACAGCCCAAGCACCTCAGAACCTGTTAGAATTCAGGGAATGGTGAAGAGTGGGACCTTATCGGGAGCCGTTGAACAGGGCCAAGCCACCTTTGAACTGATTGACGGTTCGACAACGCTTCCCGTGGAGTATGCCGGTCCGCCTTTGGAAAATATTCGTGAGTTGAAAACGATGGTCTTAATCGGCCACCTAGACTCAGCTACCAAGACCTTCAAAGCCAAAGATACGGCCTTAATCAACAATTTTGGATTTGTGGCCGCTTCGTATTTGCTCACGGTCATCTCCATTTGTTGGGCTCTATTTGCCATGAGCCAAAGAGTCATGGTTCTATTTAAGGAAATTAAGGAAGAAAAACTCTACGAACCGGAGATCGATTCCCTTGCCAATAAAGAATAAAAAAGTCGCCATCATCGTGAGCATTCTCCTGATTGCCGGAGCCTTAGGGTATTTGGCCTTGGGCAACTTCGGGGAAAATATTGTGTATTTTGTGACCCCATCAGAAGTGAAAGCCTTTACACCCGAAACCTATAACAAAAAAGTTCGGGTGGGCGGCATGGTCGTGAAAGGCAGTTTGAAAACGCAGCCGGAGCCGGTCGGCCTGACCTTTGAACTCACCGACGGCGCCGCCACCATCCCCGTCGCATTTCAAGGCATTCCGCCAGATCTTTTCAAAGAGGGCCAAGGAGCAGTGGTGGAGGGCCAATGGAAGGATGGACAAACCTTTCGTTCGACCATGATCATGGCCAAACATTCCGAAGACTACATGCCCATGGAACTCAAACGCGCAGGCGTCGAACTCCCCAAAAAAGATTTCATGAAAACCCTCTCGCCTTAAAGCGCGTTCCCATTCAACATGATTATAGAAATCGGACATTTTTCAGTTATTGTTGCCTTGGTGTTGTCTGTCTTCGGCATGGCCAGTGCCGCCTTAGCCCTGAAAACCCGTAATCCCGACTGGGCACGATCGGGGCGCATGGCCGT
>CBDUWS010000408.1:0-2275 GCA_965370985.1 uncultured bacterium | reverse complement strand
TTATCTGCAATCGCCAAAACCGGTTCCCGCTCCTCGTCACTAAGAGCCAACAAAATATGCGCCTCGTCTCCATGCATGAGTCGTAGACTCAGAAACGAATCCTGGGTGCGATGTTCCTTATTGTCCCACGTCCCATCAATTAACTGGATTTTATCCAGATCACAACAGGAAAACACATCATACCGAAAATAGGAATCACCAATGACCATATCGAACACCACATTCCCCCCTGTGATGACAATCGTATTAAATCGGCCCTGATCTTCATAGCCTTCTGGAAGGAATTTATTGACATGGAGCAGTTCAATCGTCCGTCCAGCCAAGGCTCGTTCCATTTTTCCTTCTAAGGCCGAATAATCAACTTGAAGGGGCTTTTCATCCTGATCTGTGGCCCCAAGGGCGGCATCTCTTGTCTTTTCAAACACATCTTTAGCTGTCAACACGCAACACACTCCTTTGCTGAAGGACACAATAAATAGATGTCGGCATCAATTCCATGGAAATAGGGAACCTACGATACCCGCCTTTTGCGTGAGAACGCAAGGGAACCGAACGCGACTCATTTATTTTCATGGAAGGAAAGGTGCCATGGCACCACAATGATTGCCTTGGGTCCTACCAGTTCGGCATACTCCTTGAAACCCGCTACCTTTAGCCTTTCTAAGGAGATGAGAATATGAATGCCGAATCCTGTTTAGTTGGTGGATGCACCGAAACCCTCTATGCTCCTGCTGGGACTCAGTCGTTGTGCAAAGAGCATTTTTTACAGTTTCTCATGTGGCGCAAAAAAAAGGGCGGGCTCGGCATGTTCAAGAAATACAGCGCAATGACGATGGATGAACGCGACGCCATTGTTGAGGAATGGGGTCATACGTTTCTCAGTACGGCTAAATCCTAACCCTATCTATCATTTACTCCATTACTCCATTAGCGGAGAACCATGATGATGGATAATTTTCCATTCCTCTCCGATCCGCTCAAATAGATTGGTGGCCACGACCCGACTATTCTGAGGGGACTCTCCCACCCGACTGGCGATATTCTCCGTGCAAATGACCCAAGCAATGTCAGCCGCGACTTGCACCTGCAATTCGGTTAACTCAAATTCCATCGAAAAGGTATTATTAAAAATAACGACCCAGGAATCTCTTACGGCCGGCCAGCCGACTCGAATACTCCACCCTGGATGAATGCAGGTCACGTATTCCTGATGTGCCCAAATCGAATCCATCAGCCCCACATCTAAACTTTCAAATGCGTGATAAAACAATTCATTGACGCGTGTCACTTCTTCGATTCGTTCCTTCAACATAGTACGCTCACTTTCTCTCAGGCACTCCTTCTAATATAACTTTTTTTATGTCTGTTTGGCTTGTGCTCGTCGATTCACTAACCATACACCCAACAAGATTAATCCTATCCCACTGATTTCTCTCAAGCCAACTGTTTCCCCCAAAACCACGAGAGAAAAAAACAGCGCAGATACCGGAACCAGATTGCCAAAAATGCCGGCCCGAGATGGCCCCACCCCATTAACCCCAAACAACCATGCCTGTTGACCCAACGCTGTCGCAAACACCATAACATACACTAAGGCAATCCAACCCGACAGCGGAACGGTGTCTACGCCTGCCACAAGCATTTTGTGATTCACCGCGAGCAAAGGAATTTCAAACAGTAATGACATCATCAGCGTCGTCCATGTCACAGTCAGAGGGGAGAATCGATCCATGGTCCGTCGACAGCCAATAGTATAAAGGGCCCAACTGACCAATGCTGAGAGAACCAAAACCCCTCCTAACACAGGGTTCGAGCCGGCGCCCACCATCCCGCTTTGTCCAGTGACCACCACCACTCCAATGAAGGAGACGACGCACCCTAGCCAGATTAACCGCAGTGGAACATCTTTTAAGATCAATGAAGACAGGAAGGCCGTAATGACCGGGCTGGACCCGATAATGACGCCTGCTGAACCAGCGCCGATGAATTGCAACCCAAATAATACTAAAAGATGATTGCCCAGGACGCCCAATCCCAGCAGGGTAAATATCCCCCAATCGTTTTTTGAAAATCTGCCCCCTCCTTCTTTCCATATCCACAAGGGAACCAAGATCGCTAGGGCCCCAAGACCACGAAACACCGAAGTCTCCACTGGAGAAAAAGGTCCTAAGGCCACTTTTTGCGCGACCACGGACCCTCCCCATACCATTGCTGCCGTAGTCAAAGCGCTATAGGCCGAAACAACCGAAGGCTTAGCAGTATGAGTTTTCATGGT
>CBDUWS010000407.1:0-2287 GCA_965370985.1 uncultured bacterium | reverse complement strand
CGTGAATTTATTAAGGAAGGGGAAAGGAGTATGTGTAAAACCAATTATCTGATGAGCTTGGGATTTGCCGCCCTTGTGATTGGTGGGCTAATAGTTAGCCCCTATGGGGGTTATGCCGATGACGGATCGCAGCAAAGCAAGGCCACGTTTGCCGGAGGCTGCTTCTGGTGCATGGAAGAGGCATTTGAAAAGATCGAGGGGGTTGCCTCGGCAGTCTCAGGATATACTGGAGGCCAGGTGGAGAATCCGACGTACGAACAAGTTTCTGCTGGCGGCACCGGCCATACGGAATCCATAGAGGTCAAATTTGATCCTAGTAAAGTTACCTATGCGCAGCTGCTAGAGGTCTTTTGGCGAAATGTGGATCCCACGACACCCAACGCACAATTTTGTGACCACGGAAACCAATACCGTACAGCGATTTTCTACCATGATGAAAATCAAAAACAATTGATTGAGGAATCCAAGCAAAGAATCGAAAGTTCAAAAACTTTTCCCGAGTCCATCGTGACAGAAATTGCTCCCGCTTCGGTATTTTATACTGCGGAAGAGTATCATCAGGATTTTTATACAAAGAATCCCATTCGATATAAATATTATAAATGGAATTGCGGCCGCGCCAAGCGGCTGGAGCAATTGTGGGGGAATTCCTAGAATAAGACACCAATCGGACTTCTTCCGCTGGGAGTCAGGAGAGCAATTCATGCCTTGAGTTTGGCGAATGACTTCTAAAAGACCGCCCACTTGAGCCTGTCGCCCAAACCCTCTGATCGAGCGCTCTGGTAACCTGCGCGTAACTGATTCGGTCTTTCTCTGGCCATCTGACTGCTGAGATGGTGCGGAAACGTGGCCGCCGGGCAGCTCAGTTCCGTCTCTTCTTCCCGTTTCCATGGCCAAGTCCGTGCTGGCAGATCCCCGTAATAAACATTATGGAAAAAAGGTTCCGCTATTCATAAGGCGACCTTGGCGGACCCTAGAAGGCACCTCTTCATTTTTTTGCCGATAAAGGCTTTTTATCCCGCTGCCATTGCTTAGGTCTCTTTATCCAAAAGAGAAGGAATCCATCCCACGGCTGGAACCGCTAAGACCGGACACCCAGCCTGTCCTAACACCTGCTCCGTCTGACTTCCCCGCAGCGCCTCTAAAAATCCATTGCGCCCTTCGGTCGACATGACGATAAGATCGGCATTCACATTTTTTGCTGTCCCGAGAATACTGTCCAGAACACCATTCTTCTCAATAATTTTTTCCCATTGCCACCCGGGAACCTCCGGACATCGCACGACCGGCATGGTTTCCGAGTCTCCCACATGTAACAGGGTGAAAACCCCATTCGGGCAATTTAACCGATAGGCCGTTCGGACCGCGGCCTGGATGGCAGGCTGAGCGCGTGGGGTGTGAGCGATCGGAATCAGAATACGAGTGAGCGACACCGACCCATCGGTTTTTGATACAAACCCTTTGACTCCCTGAGGAATAAAGAGTGTGGAGATTCGCGATTTTCTGGCTATGGGTTTGGATACAGATTTGTGCAACCACCGCACACGACCCTTGTCTTGGTGAGTAGCGATCACGATGAAATCTGTGGGATGACGAGTCACATATCCTAGTACCGTTTTAACAGGATCCTTGTGTTGTGCAATGACTTTTTCCACCTGGATGCCCAACTTTGGAATGGCAGATTTTGGACTATTTTTGGCCACAATGCCCCACCGCTCCAACGTCTTCCTGACTCCAGGAAAATTTACCCAATTTCTTTCCATATCCGGAGAGACATGGAGTAGGGTGAGTGCCGCCTTGCTTAAGAGGGACACTTTCAAGGCGTGGACAAACGCCGTCTCACTGGCTGGGGAAAAATCGGAAGGGTGGAGAATGGCTTTAATAATCGGAATCCTTACCGCAGTCGTCTTGGGCATACACTTCCTTTCTCACTATCTGCCATCCGTGAAAGGTGTTCTGAATCTTCCTGGATGAAGAATCATGAATGATGAGAAAATACAATTCCAGGCCCATATTTTTCAACGCGACGAAAGTTGAGGCCCCTGCTCAATTAGGATACATTATTGAATCGGTTCTGTCGCAAATAGCTAGATGGATGAACCTGAGGCTATTTGAGGGGGAGCCCATCCTGGCTCCCTTATCCTTCAAGAGACGACATGTTCAGCCAGACATGATCCTCCTGCCCAAGCGTTCGGTGGTATCTGACGTACTCCCTTCGTTCCCGGGCTATTGAACCTAAAAGCGGCAGTTGAGCGCGAAAAAGCTGTGCAAGCCATTGATGGGCATA
>CBDUWS010000406.1:0-2289 GCA_965370985.1 uncultured bacterium | reverse complement strand
GGTCCAAGAAATTGTCGAAATATGGACCGCTTAGACACTTTTGCAGCCGATTCTTTCTAAGTCCGACAGGCTCCTAGAGTAAGAAGTAAAAAGGAAGGAGTGAGAAGGAAGAGGCTCCTCACATTAATGGTTGTCATTCCTAACTCTGCAAGTCTTCATCCTCAATCAGCTCTTCACTGTCAGGCATCCCGTAGGCCACAAATTTCGCATACGAGAGATAAATTTGGCTGCTGTCCCGCATCGCTGTTGAGCCGGCCTTCATACGCTTGAACTTAACCTGGTCTCCTGCATCCTCACTCTTTTGTAAGGCCCCGACGTGTTCCTCTAACAATATAGAATAGCGCTGCATGGCTTGCTCAATTTCCATATAGGCTTGCATGATGTCTTCTTGCATTGATTGTCCTCCACGAAAATAATTTCCACCTTACAAAAGCCCGTATTCCTGGTCAACTTTCCTTAAACCTAAAGACAGCAGTTGGATCACGAAAGTCTGCACACTCCCTTAATGCACCTAGGAAATGGAACCATTGGCTCATCACCCAAAAGGTGACCACGCCATTCTTCCATTCCCTATGCCCATCAATTGCTTGCACAGCTTTTTCGCGCTCAACTGCCCCTTTTAGGTTAAAAAATCGTAGAAGAACCGCACCAGAGGATTTGAGAGGCGAATACGATAAAGAGAATGCTCATCGTGTCATGACCACGTTTGACCGGTTTTTCAGGGATTCAGTAGAATGCCCTGGCTGAGTTGGACCACCCAAACGTGCGTGGTGTCCAAAGAGAAAATACTGGCAGCCTAACCCGTTCTCTCCATGAACACCCTTCCCCTCCCATGGATTTCGGTCGTTATTCCCATCAAAGATGAACGGGACAACATCTCGTTATTGGTGAGCCAATTGCTGAAATTTTTTGATGTTCGGCCAGAGAGTGAAACCGCTTCTTTTGAACTGATATTGGTGGATGATGGGAGCACGGATGGCAGTGAGACGCTGTTGGACGAATTAGTCATGCAATCCCCGGCTGTTCGAGTCATTCACTTGGACCAAAATCATGGGCAAACGGCTGCCTTTGATGCGGGGTTTCGACAAGCAAAAGGTGAACTGATTGCGACGATGGATGGAGATCTGCAATATGATCCGAACGATTTTGCTAAACTACTGCCGTTGGTAAGCCAGTTTGATTTGGTCTGCGGGCGACGTGCGGCTCGGCACGACAATATGGTGCGACGATGGTCATCAATAATCGCCAATCAAGTGCGAAATTGGGTGATCCATGATGGCATTTCAGATACGGGATGTTCCTTGAAAATCTTTCGAAGAGCCGTCGTCGAACGGATGCCCCTGTTTAAGAATATGCATCGTTTTTTTCCGGCGTTAGCTCAGATGTATGGATTTACGGTGACAGAAATTCCGGTGCAACATTTTCCTCGAGCGCATGGGATGTCAAAATATGGAGTTGGCAATCGATTGTTTGTCGGCTTATATGATCTGTTTGCCGTCCGATGGATGCAGAAACGCTGCCTGAACTTTACAATGCGGGAATCCAAACGTTCGCAATCCTCTGAGTGATAGTTAACGAATGGATTTCACATCACTGTCAACGGCAGAAATGGTATGGTTAGGAATTGGGTTTTTGGGGCAAGGCCTCTTTTTTTCTCGATGGTTGCTGCAATGGGTATCATCAGAACGGCGGGAAGAAAGTCATATCCCTATATCATTTTGGTACATGAGCTTGATTGGAAGTGTCATTGTTCTGGCCTATGCCATCCACCGAGTGGATCCGGTCTTTATCGCGGGACAAAGCGTGGGGACCGTCGTCTACGTGCGTAACCTCATTCTTCTCTATCGTGCCAAGAAGCGAGTGGTGAGTGGATAATCTCTCGACTTCTTTGAACTCTTCTTCGACGCTTCCTTCTCCCTCTTCTCCTCTTCAATCCAAGTTTTCTCACTCCGCGTTCTCGCATGTTGCTTTGGTGCTGATGCTGGGCATCTGGCTGTTTGGCCTGGAAGGAGGATGGCTTGGTGGGTTGGAGATGGGTGGCTTAGGGCTGACTGATCGTGATGAAGGTAGCAACGCCGAAGCGGCTCGAGAAATGTTGGAAACCGGTGATTGGATTTCACCCACACTCAATTACGAACCGCGCTTTGCCAAGCCGGCATTCGTCTACTGGCTGATCAGCGGTTCCTATAGCCTGTTCGGCATCAATGAATTTGCGGCGCGATTTCCCTCGGCCATCTCCGGACTCTGTGTCCTGTTGGTGCAATATGCGTTTGTCTATCGATGGCTTGG
>CBDUWS010000405.1:0-2304 GCA_965370985.1 uncultured bacterium | reverse complement strand
ATAGGATCGACGTTGATTTCACATATGACCTGGTCTTTGGAAAACTGTCTTGTGAACTCTCGCTGAATTTCTCGAAGATCATGTTGTGTTCCCGGCAAATCTGCCGTCTTGATGAGAAAGAGCGTTCGATTCTTTTTGACACTCCCAGGTTTCTTAGAGGTCATCGGCCCCAAAACCATGGGCAACGGTAACATGCCTTTTCCATCTGCAAGAGATACACCTCTCAAACCACATGCAGTCAACTGTTGACCAAGGAAATCAACCACCCGTTGTACACGAATGGCTTGCTCACCCGTGACCACCAACAGAATGACATGGGTCGCGGGCGGATAGCCTAAGGCTTCTCGCAATTCAAATTCTTGGTCATAAAACACGCGTGGCTCATGCTTGTGGATCGCCTTGAGCACGTGATGATCCGGCATCCGGGTTTGGAGTATGACCTGTCCGGGTTGATGGTCATCATGTGCTAATCCCACGGCTTTCGAGAGCATATGGAACGTGCGCTCGGCAGAACGAAAATCGGGGATATGCAAACCGAGGTCGGCTTGAGGCAAGACAATCAACGGGGCAGTTGGTGGTGCTGATTGGTGAAGCAAGAATTCTGTTCCAATCAACACCTGAATCTCTTTCTGACGGAATTGTTGCAAAATCCTCATCGCTTCTTGCTCCGTCTTGACGTTCTCACGGTCAAACCGGGCAATGGAACATGAAGGGAAAAGGCCCGCAAGCTCCTCCTCCAGTCGTTGGGTTCCCATACCTGAAAATCGAAAGATCGTCCCCTGACAGCCAGGACAGATTTCAGGCGCAGACTGACTCTTTTCACAAAAAGAACACACCAAACGAGCAGGACGCTGAAACAGCTTTAAGGCAACCCCACACTTCAAACAATTGGGCGCCTGCCCACAATCGCGACAAATCAGTGCTCGAGAAAACCCTTTGCGATTGAGGAAAAGAATGACTTGTTGGCCCGCATCCAACGCACGGGTCATGCCAGCCAGTAATATGGGGGACAATGTGGTTCCAAAAGGCAATGTCCGCAGATCGACCATCTCCATAAATGGGACATGGGAACCGGACGATTTCGAGGGAAAAGTGATCTGCTCCCGAAAACGCGCATAAGTTTCTAAAGACGGACGAACGGCGCCATACACCACCAAAGCCCCTTCGACTTCTCCCCGCATCCGTGCCACGTCCCGTGCATGATAATACGGAAGATGTTCTTCCTTGTAAGACGAATCCTCTTCCTGTTCGACCCACACAAGACCAATATTGGAAAGAGGCAGAAACAGCGCGGATCGAGTTCCCACAACGACCATAACCTCCCCCTGACGAATCCGTTCCCATCGAGCAGAACGGTCGCTCGAAGAAAGATGGCCATGATAGATCTCTACCTGATCTTTCCAAATCTTACGAAAATGCCCGGCCAACGTTTCCGCTTGATGAACCTCAGGCGTGAGTACCATCGCCTGACGACCCTGCAAACAGATAGCCTGAACCGTTTTCATGAGAAGATTCCGTCGTAACAACTCAGCACTCACCACGGAAATTTCCTGGAACCCGCCGGGTGTTAACGCACCTGAGATGGTTTGCCATAGCGGATACTCCCCACCCAAAAACGACTGATTTTCAGCAGGAGTTTCAACAGCACAAATGTCCTGTTGATCAAAAAAATCCAAGGCAACGGGGGCGGACAGATTTTTCCTTGGACGGCTAACACTGCCCGGCCTCATGGGATTGGAACCGGAAGGCACCGTCGTCCGCTCAACGATCCATCTTTTCTTTTTGACAGAGGCCAGCGCGACGGAAGCATTTGGGAGCGAGTGCTTTAAAGAAGAACGAAGCAGCCCTTTGGGTGCATGCTCCAATTTTCGAAGCAAGGCCCGGACATCATTTGAGAGTGATCTATTTACTAATGCGGCACGACCCTCATCTGTGAGGAAGACACGCCTTATCACTTTCACTGAATGGGGGGGAACGATGAGCCGCAAGCAAGTTGAAAGTGGGACGAGATAATAGTCCGAAATTTTCTCCACGAGCTGAAACAGGTTGTGTCCAAGGGGAGCCTGCTCGGATTCCGTTTCAACAGCAAGAATGTCCCGTAATGAGGTGTGATGAAACCGCTCTTGAGGAGAAGAGTCCGGTTGTCGCTCAAACACACTAACCACCAGCCCTGACACAACCGCCGCTCCTAACGGCACCGTGACCGGACTCCCGACGTGGATATGAAATAAGAGTTGTGGGGGTACTTGATAGGTAAAGACTTGAAATCGCCGTCCCGGCAGGACAATATCAGCAAGCATAGGA
>CBDUWS010000404.1:0-2325 GCA_965370985.1 uncultured bacterium | reverse complement strand
GGACGCCCCCTGGTTACACGCGGATATCAATAAGCAAGGTTGAGCCCTCTAAGCGGGGTGTTATGTCTTCGGTTGGCTCTTCCTGTGAAGCGCGCTGTTTTTTCTGGCGACGATGATAATCGGGACTGTTTTGTCCAACATCGCCATCGTCCACTTTAGAGGAAGAACGAATTGGAGTAACTGCCGGCGGGGGAAGATGATTGATCTCCATAGGGCACCTATAGGTTTGTAGGTGGTTATCAGGCTTTTCAGCCTTTTTTCTCTCTTCCTATAATGTTTCGTCAATATTTCTCAAATATTTAATCTGTAGCGCGTGTTTCTTTTTGGTAAGCGAATAGAATAGGGGCCAGACTCGAATTAATTCTTTATTCTCTAAGCATGGTAATTTTGGGGAAGTTATCTCAAATCTGATCTGCCAAGTTCTTCTAGATGACAGAAGGTTGGGGTGATCGTATAATCGGCCAGGATGGGACCTCAAAATACTTCGGCTACGCCTTCCTTGGATATTCAACGTCTTTCTTCTGCGCTTCACGAATCTCTTCCATTTTCATCTAGCCTGGCGCACTGTGCGCCGTTGGCAGGCGATGCCTCCAACCGTCGATATTATCGGCTGCATCTTTCTGGGGGGCCTGTTAAGTCTTTAATCCTGATGCAATTGTCTGACCCGGAGGGATTTAAAGCCTCAGAAGAAGCGGTGAGCGGGGCGGGCGGGGATATTTCTGAGCTGCCGTTTTTAAATGTCTTGAATCATCTTCAGGCAGTTGGTATTTCAGTTCCCCTCTTATATTTTTTCGATGAATCTGCTGGACTTTTGTTCCTCGAAGATTTTGGTGATGTGACCTTGGCCCAGGCCTGCCAAGAGTCAACTTCGGCGACGATTGCACGATTGTATCGGCAGGCCATTGATGTGCTGGTGCAGTTGCATGTGCAAGCCTCGGTCCCCTCCAAATCCCCATGCCTCGCGTTTTCTCGTTCCTTTGATGTGCCGTTGTATTTGTGGGAATTCGATCATTTCTTGGAATATGGGATTGTTGCCCGTCAGGGCAAGCCCATGTGTGCTGAAGACTCTCTTCTTATTCGAGAGGAATTCCAAAAGATTGCCGAATGGATGGCTGAACAACCGATAGTGTTTACGCATCGGGACTTTCATTCTCGAAATTTGATGGTGGATGGTGACCGGCTGGGGGTGATTGATTTTCAAGATGCGTTAATGGGGCCGGTCACCTATGATTTGGCGTCGCTCCTTCGAGATTCGTATATCGCGCTGGATGAATCGTTGATTGATGAGTTGTTAGCATATTATCGAGAGAAGATGTGTCAGGCCCTTCCTTCATCGCAATACACTGCGATACATTTGAACGACGCCAATACGTTTCGCCGTCTTTTTGATTTTTCCAGTATTCAGCGCAATCTGAAGGCGGCCGGGCGATTTGTGTATATTGATCGCGTGAAGGGGAATCCGAATTTTTTGGCATCGATTCCCCGCACGTTGAACAACGTTCATGCCAATTTGACCAAGTACCCTCAATTACATCATTTGCTTGAGCATCTCTCCCCCTACGTTCCTGAATGGCTGTAAGTATCCCATTATGAAAGCGATGATTTTAGCGGCGGGGTTGGGCACTCGCCTGCGACCGTTGACTGATACGATCCCCAAACCGTTGTTGCCGGTTGGTGGTGTCCCGTTGATTGTGTGGAACCTGTTATTGTTGCGTGCAGGCGGGATTCGAGAAGTCATCATTAATCTGCATTATTTAGGTTCGATGATGGAAGAGACATTGGGTGATGGGTCACGTTGGGATATGCGGATCACCTATTCTCATGAAGCGGAACTGTTAGGAACGGGAGGTGGATTGAAATCTGCCGAATGGTTTTTTGACGGACAACCGTTTTTCGTCATGAATGGTGATACCTTGATTGATTTGGACCTGCAGGCTTTTCTTGATTTTCATGATTTGCAGAATGGGGCTGCCACGTTAGTATTGCGCGATGATCCCCAAGCTGCGGAGTGGGGAGCAGTCGAGACCGATGCTCAGGACCGTATTCTGAGAATTAAGGGTCAAGGCATTGAAGAGCGTGGAGCAAAACGAGCAGTCACTTCCCGAATGTTTGCGGGGGTTCATATTCTCCATCCATCTATTTTGGACGATGCACCAACGGGGAAGCCCTTTTCGATCATTGATTCCTATACACGTGCCATTGCGGATGGTTCTCGATTGTTAGGGTTCGTTCATACGGGTTATTGGTCGGATATTGGGACGGTGGATCGCTATACGCAAGCGCAGCGTGATGTGGAGGCTGGTTTGATTGCTCTTGCACCTCGAC
>CBDUWS010000403.1:0-2328 GCA_965370985.1 uncultured bacterium | reverse complement strand
CATTCATGATGGAAGATTGCAGTTTACATTGTAGAATGTTGAAGACTTTCGGAATTTTGAACGCCCAAAGACTCATAAATCTTGAGCGTCGCTTTTGATTTATTCAAGGTATAAAAATGAATCCCTTTCACCTTATTATCGATCAGATCTCTCACCTGTTCCGTTGCCCAATGAATACCAACGTGTTCTGCGGCAGCATCATTTTCTGCTCGCTCCATCGCCCGTAACAGCTTTGCTGGAAATCGCGCGCCCAAGGCCAACTCCGACATACGTGCCATGCCTTTTCGTGAGGTAATCGGCATAATGCCCGCAATGATCGGGACTTTAATACCCGCGACTTCGCAGCGTTCGCAAAAATCATAAAAATCCCGATTATCAAAAAACAATTGCGTACAAATATAATCGGTACCGGCATCCACTTTCCGTTTCAAGTTATCCATTTCAGTCAACCGGTTTGGCGTTCCAGGATGCCCTTCCGGAAACCCCGCGACCCCCACACCCATGGTAGGAAATTGTTTCTTGATAAACTCGACTAAGTCAGAGGCAAATGGGAACCCGTCCTTCGGGATCTCTACCTTAGTTGAACCCTGAGGAGGATCTCCACGCAACGCCATAATATTATGAATGCCATTCTCCTGATACTTGGCTAAAATTTGATAGATCTCCTCACGCACAGACCCTACGCAAGTCAAATGGGAAACAATGGTCAAATCCGTTTCCCGTTGGAGTTTCACTACTAAATCATGGGTCCGTTCGCGAGTCGTCCCTCCCGCTCCGTAAGTCACACTCACATAGGCAGGTTTCAAGGGCATTAACGCAGAAATAGAGCCAAAAAGTTCTTCAGAAGCTCGCTGGGTTTTGGGAGGAAAAAACTCAAAGCTGATGGCGGGGTGATGATGTCGTAAGACTTCTGAAATATGCATATCCATACCTTAGTTGGCTCCTCACGTTTTGTCTAGTTTGGATATCAGCAAAGTTGTATGAAAAATCGAGACTGAAGGCCACACACACCAGCGCACAAGTATCGCTGCGAGCAAACCCATCAACACGAACACCGACAGGACATGCCATCCCGTTAACTCACCAATGGCGAACGGAATTCTTTGAGAAGACAATGTGGCCGCAAATGTCTCATACCGAACAATGCCCATCAAGACGAGGGTAATCACCACATTCGCTAATCCACACAAGACCAAACCCTTTACATGCGGAACCATGAAAGAAGCATTCAAGAAGACCAAGGCCAATAATGCCGTCGTCAGACTCACAAAAAAGATAATCGACGTCAAGCTCGTCCCCTCAATAAAAGCCGCTTGTGGCCCGTTATTTAATAGAAGGAATAACCAAGGCCCAATTAGCATTTGGGGGACCAGCCCGGATAATATCCAGCCCACTCCATAACGAATCATGTTGGGCGAGGTCCTATTCGATTGGGAGTCCTCCGGCCTCTTGCCAGACGGTGACCTAAGCGTTCCAAAAATTCCCAAGAAGGCTACGACCATCCCTCCCGTGACCAAGGTCGAGAAAAGAAGATGGAAACTCTTGGGAATCATTCGAGACCACTCCCAGAGCGCCGGACCTCCAACAAACCATCCACCTGGCACCTGACCCGCATTCGCCATGACATCCCACCGGCCAATCCAAAGCAAGGCCACCATAAAAAAGAGGGCCGTGACACAGCCCATGATAATCAAACTCGGAATCTGTTGTTGACGAACTTGTCGCTGAATATGCCAGAGCAATGCCAATGCCACCAAATATCCGCAAATCTCCTCATAGCACCATGGACCATCAGCCAGGTGTCTCTCAGGAAGTGTATAGCCCAAGAGCAAAGGCACCAGAATTCCTACAACAGCCAGGATAAATGCAAAAGTCACGGTCAATCGATAGGTTAAAATACAGAGAAACGGACTGAGTCCGGTATCTTGCGATTCCCCCAACAGGCGTTGAAACAGAAAGGTTCCCAAACAAATGAGCGCCAATCCTAACGGTAAGAGCACCCGCCAGACATCCAACACACTAAACAATAACAAGCCATCAATCATAAAAATCTGTTCGTAATCCTTGGTGAAAAATGCGTACGCTAGGCGGTCATCGTTGGAGCAACTTGAAACCGGAAATGGCGAGCGAAAATCCTGCCGGCACACCCAAAAGCGCAATCAATTTACCAATTTTGACCAATCTTTTCTCACTCCCCAATATTTACATTCTCTGGCTTACCCATGAAATATTTTTTCTCACAAAAAATCTTGCAGCACGAATTGGAGGTCAAGAAATACTTGCATGCACACAGAATTACGGTATGATCGTTCAAGAGTTAAACCCCTA
>CBDUWS010000402.1:0-2344 GCA_965370985.1 uncultured bacterium | reverse complement strand
GGCAACGTTTTTCGCGCTTCTTCCGGCATGTATTTTTCTATTCCCAACCAATCCGAAAGTTCGGCTTGTTGAATAGTCAGTGTAGGCTCAGGTTCATCCTGAGGTGTATCAGCCAGTCGCAATGCCACTTTCCTCGTAAGTTTTCCCAACATCTGTTCCAGTTGACGCACGCCGGCTTCGCGTGTGTAGCGTTTAATAATGTGCGGAATGACGTCTTCTTTTAACGTCAGAGGTTTGTCTTGAAGTCCTGCTTCCTCAAGGCGGCGGGGCCACAAATACCGGTTGGCGATTTCCAATTTTTCCTGATGGCTGTATCCGGCCAAACGAATGATCTCCATGCGATCCATGAGGGGACGTGAAATGTTCTCCAAAGAATTGGCGGTGGTGATAAACATGACCTTGGAGAGATCAAACGGCAGATCCAAATAATTATCCCGGAACGTATGGTTTTGTTCGGGGTCAAGAATTTCTAAAAGTGCCGAGGCTGGATCACCGCGAAAATCCTGACCGACTTTATCCACTTCATCCAACATCAAGATTGGATTTTTGGCTCCGGCCCGGCGAAGGGCTTGGATAAGGCGGCCCGGCATGGCGCCGACATAGGTACGTCGGTGCCCGCGAAGCTCTGCTTCATCATGTAGCCCGCCTAAACTTAACCGCTCAAACTTCCGTTCCAACGCGCGAGCGATGGATTGGCCCAAGCTGGTTTTCCCTACGCCTGGTGGTCCCACTAAACAGAGAATTGGGGATTTGGCCGCCGGGTTTAATTTCAAGACAGCCAAGTGTTCGAGGATACGTTCTTTCACGTCTTGAATCCCATAATGGTCTGCATCCAACACGGATCGAACATGCGTGAGGTCTAGATGATCTTCCGTGACCGTGTTCCACGGTAATTCCAACACCAATTCAAGATAACTGCGAATGACTTGGTGATCGGGAGAGGCCGGGGGTAACTTCACCAGACGCTTCAATTCACGGGTGGCCTCTTTCAGAACAATTTCGGGGAGGTCCGCTTCTTCGATACGAGTTTTCAGTTCACCCACGTCGCCATCCAGGGCTTCACTTTCTAATTCCCCTAATTCCTGTTGAATTTCTTTGAGCTGTTGCCGGAGAAAGTATTCCCGCTGGGATTTGCCGATTTCGGCTTGGGCCTGACTGGCAATTTCGTGGCGTAGCTTCAGGATGTGAAGTTCGTGTGCTAACGCGCCGTACACCTTGCGCAACACTTCTTTCGGATCAGATTGTTCTAAGATCCCTTGCAGACGTTCCACGTTGAGATTGAGGAGTGAGACGAGGCGATAGGCGACCAATAGCGGATCTTTTTCGGCCCGCAGCACCGACACGAGTTCTGTCACCCCTTGGGTGGTCAACAATTCTGGTAACTGCCCGACTAGATTGAGCAACTCACGATGCAGGGCTTCGAGCTCGGAGTCGGACTCTATCGTAATGGGTAACCGTCGGGCTCGAACCATCATGTGAGGTTCGGTTTGCTCCAATTTCAATAACACCATGCGCTCGATGCCCTGAGCCAGCACTTGCAGGTGCCCCTCAGCAGTTTTCCCCATTTGTTTAAGGACGGCTTTCGTGCCAATAAGGAAGAGATCGTCAAAGCCAGGTTCTTCTTTTTCTGAATCACGCTGCGTCACCATCAACAGAGCTTTTTCTTCCGTATTCATGGCGGCTTCCACGGCGGCCATGGACCGTGCACGGCCAATGGTGAAGGGAACGAGCGTTTCGGGAAAAAGCACCGTCCGTTTCACGGGTACGAGGGGTAAAGAAACAATGAGTTCGGTTTCGTTTGTGGATGTATCCATGGGGCTTCCGAAGTAGGTTAAAAAATTACACGAGAGGAGTCCCGTTACCTTTATAAGATAGACATAACTTATCTTGAGTCAACCATCCTGAAAAAGCTACAGGTTGGGTTGAAGGACATCAAGGCAACCAATTGTTCCCCAGGAATTTCCATAAGCCATGAAGAATAAAGATTTTTTCTCATTTTCCTTCACCTCAGATTCGAGACCTATAATCCTAAAAGTGGCAGTTGAGCGCGAAAAAACTGTGTAAGCCATTGATGTGCATAGGGAATGTAAAACTTGCGTGGTCACCTTTTGGGTGATGAGTCAATTTTTACATTTACAAGGAGTTGTGCAGACTTTCGTGATCCAACTGCGGTTTCTAGGATTATACTTGAGACCACAATATGTGATCTTGAAAGAAGAAATGGAAGATTCAAAATCGCCAATTGCGATATCAAAGTTCCACGCACAGAAAAACGGCGGTTGGTTTAGGGCTTAGCGGCTGGTTCATCTTTGTGCGCTTCGTAGTAGGAGCGGAGAACCGCATT
>CBDUWS010000401.1:0-2348 GCA_965370985.1 uncultured bacterium | reverse complement strand
TCTAAATAAATGTGCGCGATTTTCGTCTCGAACCGACGGATAGAAAATGTTCAGGCGAACTCGTGTTTACGCACGATTTACAAATCATGAAAGGTTGAATAGCACATGGCAGACAAAAGCTTTATTCTTGAACTCGGGAAGTTGCTGATCGCTGCAGCATGGGCCGATGGCGTTCTTTCCACAGAGGAAGTGAATGGGTTAAAGGAACTCTTGTTTCAATTGCCTGACATATCTGGAGAGGAATGGATGGAGTTGGAGCTCTATATGGCCTCACCGGTTACCGAGGAAGAACGGCAGCGGCTGCTGAATCGAGTCTTGCAGAGAATGACCTCGCAGGCCGACAAGGACCTCGCGCAAGATGCGCTCAAGAAGCTTGTTCTCAGTGAATCACAGAGAGCTGATCCGCAGGCCGAAGTCGTGCAACAGTTGCAGGAGGATATCGAACAAGGAAGCACCGGGTTTTTGGAACATCTTCGACGCCCTTTGCGTCGGATTCTCAATCTGCGTGGGCGACAGTATTCCGAAGAACATGATCGTGAAAGGCGTTTAGAAGACTTTATTAAGAACACGATTTATTTTCAGGTCACGATGGAATTACGAGATCGAGGTATAACCTTTGACCTCCCTGATTCTGATATTCGCAAGCTTTGTCTAGCGGCGGGATTGATGGCACGGGTGGCCGGTGTTGACCATGTCGTATCTTCAGATGAAACCAAGGTGATGAGTGAGGTGCTTCAGCGCCATTGGACGTTGACGAAAGAACAAGCTTTACTCGTCTCGGAAATTAGCCATCACCGAATCTTTCGAGGGTTAGATGGTGTGAGGCTTGTGAAACGCTTTAATGATTTTACGACGAGAACGGAACGGAAGGAATTTCTCCACTGTTTATTTGCCGTGGCCAATGCGGCAGATCAGACCTCATTTGACGAAATAGAAGAAATTCGAGAGCTTGCCAAAGGACTGGAGTTGAGCCATCAGGACTTTATCGATGCCAAACTCACTGTCCCCCGCGAAGATCGAGGGGGATTATGAAAATTAGTGGAGCCAAACAGATCAGCGGGTTTCATTTAAGGCCAAGAGGTGGGTAGAAATATTTCTTTATTTCTCGAAGCGATCGATGACCGCTGCGCCGACGGCGTCACCCCACACGTTAACAGACGTTCGGCAGCGGTCTAAGAACCAATCCACCACTAAGATCAGAGAAATCCCTTCAATCGGTAGGTCTACAGCTTTTAGGACGATTATCATGGTCACAAGTCCGGCCTCGGGAATGCCTGCCGCACCAATAGCCGAGAGTGTGGCGGTGAGAAGCACGATGATGGTTTCGCCCAGCCCCATTTCAATCCCGTAAGTCTGCGCAATAAACATTGCAGCTATGGCTTCGTAGAGAGCTGTCCCATTCATATTGATGGTGGCTCCTAATGGAACCACAAAGCTTGTGACCCGGCGAGAAACCTTCGCTTCCTCAATCAGACTTTCCATAGTCAGTGGTAACGTGGCCGAACTGGAACTTGTCGAGAAGGCGGTCATAAGCGGTGTGCTCATGGCTTTGGCATAGGAAGGAACCGAACGTTTGCCTAGAAATCGTAAGGCTAAAGGGAGCGCCACGAAGCCATGAATGGCCAGAGCAAGGAGCACAGTACCCACATATGACCCCAGACTAGCTAATTGAGGCCAAAATCCCGTAAACCCTCCAGCTTCGCCTAAACGTCCGGCAAGCAATGCGCCAATGCCCACTGGAGCGACCCACATAAGAAGGTGCACGATGGCCATCATGGCCTCGTTGATTCCTTCAAAAACTCGGATTACTAAGGCACCTTTTTCCCCAATAGTGGTGAGCACGCCGCCAAAGATCAAAGCAAACACAATCAAAGGTAAGATTTGTGTTTCGGCCATTGCCGCGAATAAATTTTTCGGCACTAAGCTGGTGAGGATAGATTTGAGTAAATCCCCGAGGGTGGTGGGTTTATCTTCTATCCGTTCCGAAATGCTTGACATGTGTTTTTGAGATGACTCTAGGTTGGATTGTTCAGTTGGCGTGCCCGGGTGAATAACTACGACTAAGATCAAGCCGACCAATACAGCCAGTCCCGTCGTCGTCATAAAAAATAAGACGGTGCGAAGGCCAATCGAACCGAGCTTCCGCACATCGCCTAAACTGGCAATGCCCACAATGATGGAACTTATGACCAAGGGAACAACGAGCGCGAACAAAGCTTGGAGGAACAGATCTCCGATAAACGCGATGCTCAGGCCAGTCGATGGTGCAAACCCGCCGAGGAGAATGCCTGAAAGAATACCCAGGAGCATGCCAATGAGGAGATGATGCGGGCTGGAAACTTTCATAC
>CBDUWS010000400.1:0-2354 GCA_965370985.1 uncultured bacterium | reverse complement strand
ATTTTTTGTGGAAGAGCACTACTAAAAATTCTGATTTCGATTTCCTGATTTTATAAAAGCTGGTAGGAGTCGCACGGGCTCGATATGCCATGATTTTACTCCTTCCTTAAGAATCCCCCTGATTCCAGAAAAGGATAAAATTTCCAATAAAACCAAGTCTTTCTTAAAAGTTGAATTCAAGAGTTCCTGTGGGATATGTTGCTCCTGTAGATTAGGGAATTACATTAACGCCTGATCTTTGCTCAACTCCAGGCAGTTATGTTTTTCGACTTGGAGATGCTGTAAATGTCTACTCGCTATTTCCTCGATATAGACAGTCCCGGTAGCTTCGACCGACTGAAGAAA
Source organism: uncultured bacterium (assembly GCA_965370985.1). GTDB lineage: Bacteria > Nitrospirota > Nitrospiria > Nitrospirales > UBA8639 > Nitrospira_E. Next base: position 2,009 of record CBDUWS010000400.1, on the reverse strand, counting down.
CGTTGGCATGGGGAACGGCCAGTCCCCCTATTTCCCCAAACCGTACAGATCCAGACTATTTCTGGCTGCAACGCGCGCTGTCAGTTCTGTCCCAATGGGCATACGATTAACCGCCTGCCCATGGGAAGTATGGATGAAGACATTTTCCGAAAGATCGTCGATGAAGTTGTGCAACACCCGGTACGGCGAATCAGTCCGTATCTCATGAATGAACCCTTAGCGGATCCCCGCCTTCCAGATCTCATACGGTACATCACTGACCATAAGCAGAGCGCAACAAGCACGACCATAAGCACCAATGCGACGTATCTCACGGATGATATGGGAGAACGCTTGATCGAGAGTGGCCTTGATAATTTACTCATCAGTTTTCACGGAATTCGCAAAGAGACCTATGAAGCGAGCATGGGAAATCTTGATTGGGAAACGCACTTGAACAAAGTGAACCGTTTCATTGAACTTAAAAGACGGCGCAAGGCCAAGAAACTCAAGGTCACCGTGACAATGGTCCACACCTCAACCATTGATGGAGAGCTTGACGAAATCCGTGATTATTGGAATGCCCAGGGGATCACAGTCAGAATTCATACGCTGGAAAACCGGTCACATCCCTATGTTAATGGCAAGTCGATCAATATCAAACCCATGAAACCGTATTCCAATTGCGATCGCCTCATGGGCCAAGCCTATATTCTCTGGAATGGCGATGCCGTGCTCTGTTGTGTGGACTGGGAAAGAACGACGATTTTAGGCAATGTCGTGAAGGAGTCGTTAGAAAATGTCTGGCAGAATGAAGCCTACACTCAATATCGACGCAATTATCTGGCGGGGAAAGTTTCGGGAACCCTCTGCGAGGGGTGCAAGGTACAAGAAGAAGCTGATTTTAAATTTAAACCTTCGTTGTCTATTTTGGGTTTATTAAGTGGACAGCCCTATCCCTATGAACCGATACCGCCTCCCTCTTCTCCTCCTCTTGAATTGGCTAAAAAACCGTTACCCGTTATCACAGACTAACCTCGTATGGTCAAAAAATTCATCTAGCGTTGGAGTATTTAAAAAATCAAATTTTTCATGGAAGAGCCAGGGGAATTTCCACAATGTGAATGGATCGGCCTTTTGTTTTGCATATTGAATCTTGCTGTTTTTTTGCCTTATCGGACACGACGACGAGTTTATTCTTCCCTATCCAGCAGGCTCCCTCAACGTTCCCATATGGCTTTAGACCTTTGGGCGTCCGAGGAAATTGGTAGGTATCGCCATGGCCAGAAATGGTCCAGCTATTAGAGTGCAACTGTCCAATCCATAATGCTGAGTTTTTTTGTGAAACAATAGCCATACGATTGCCTTGCAGCGTGAGGCTGGCATAATCTTCGAATAGTAAGGTTTGGGGAAGCTTGATGGTGTGAGCTTTGACCCACGTATTTCCATCTTTTTGTAGCACCTTTATCCTCCCACCTCCCGGCTTTTTCCCTTTCTTTCCTCCTCTACATTTGTTGCCTTCACACAAGGCCAGCAAATACTCCTTTCCCCTTCGCCGTATATGCTCGAGGCCCTCAAATCCTTTGTTGCCATCCTCAAACTTGACGTTTATCCAGTTTTTTCTTAGGCAAGAAAATTCTTTATCGAATTCGTAGATCTTCCCTTTGAATTTCTTGCCTTTTGTTTCTAGGGCTTCGACGACCAGGTAAAAACGCTCTTTCTTCCGATCATAGGTAATATCCTCAAACCCTGGCCCTTTCCCTTTTGTGTTGACCCAGGATTCTTGTGTAGTTTCCCGTGTGAGATCCAATTTGATTCTGGCAATTTGAGAGGAGTTGTCAAACACCACATAATAATTGCCATTCGATGCCACCACTCCACTGGCCTCGAGACGCGTCTTGCCAGGCAGCAACTCCTTGAGCTTCCGTTCCTTAATCACCGTGAGAACAGGTTGGCTTATTGGTATTTTTATTTTTGTCATAGTGGAAATGTAACCCTTTAATCCTCAAATTTCCACTCATATGGTCAAA
>CBDUWS010000399.1:0-2356 GCA_965370985.1 uncultured bacterium | reverse complement strand
AGTCCTGGAATACAAATCCGATGCTGGTAATGCGAAAGTCGCGTCGTGCGGCATCAGTGAGTTGGTGAACAGGCACATCACCGATGAAAATGTCACCGGCGCTGGGAGAGAAAATTCCCGCAATGAGATTTAAGAGCGTAGTTTTGCCCGAACCGCTCGGCCCGATGACCGCAACTTTCTCCGATCGGGCCACCGTCAATTCCGGAATGTGTAAGCGAAACTCGCCATGTTGGTGTTGAAAAGCGAGAGAGTGAATGCGAATCATTTGGAAAAATTGAATCTTGTTCTGTCAGAGATTCGTAAATATCGTGTCATGCCCGTAAATACACGATTTCAAGGCTGATGCCGTCTTCTGGATACCCGCCTCCGCGGGTATGACGAGTGCTCATCATAATTGTGTTCAACCCCTTCGTCTAATGTTTTGGAATTGAAGCCCAGGAGTGATGGGGTTGTTATCCTTCCTGGGGGCTCGAAGTGGCGGATTGCGTGTATGGCTCTACTCGTTTTTCCTCCAATAATTCCAGACCTGTGATTTTCCAATTACCCTTTACCGGTTCCACCGTCACAAGGGCCTCGTATTGATTCTTTCTTGTATGCACATGTCCCCAGTGCCCTACGGTGCCCATCGCCGTCCACTTTCCTTTGAGTGCAAAGGCGGCTGATCGATCGGACAAGGTTGCTGCATGGACAGATAAGATTTCAATATCTTGTACTTTCGCCTGGGCACCCCCGGCCTTCTTCACCGCAAAGGATTTTCTGTTTTGTAAATAGATGTCAGCCAACAAATCCCCCTCGACGCTCAACGCCAGCTTGTCGTAGACGTCTGCTTCCAGCCGAAAGTCAAACGCGCGATACACATTCTTAAGTAAACTGTGAAGGATCGACGTGGCTTCCTCGTCAGTGAGGCTTTTCACCAGGACAGCCGGTTTGGCAACGGATACCTGGAAAAAGGGGGTGAGCAGCACACCACCCGCTATCATCACTATGGCCATCCCTACGGGAAATCGAAAGGATTGAGATTTCCTCACACGTCCACGAATGTACCAACCCAGAGGAAGCAACGCCGCAAAACACAAAAGGGTTCCTACGGGAATGTGCAAGCGGGTCACGGTATCGGAGACGGATACTCTGTGAACGGTTGGAATAGTATAATTTTTTAAATAATTGGTCCAAGTGAGAACAGGATCCTCGGGGGTGACAAAGGAAGGAAAAGGCCCGGCAGGGTCCACTGCCGTGGCCGGTACCTGTTGGATCTGGTCGGTAAATAACTCCCAATCAATGGTGACGTGCTTCGGCATCCCCTCCGTAAGATAGGCGATAATCACGCCGACAATGGCGGTCGAGATCTCCAGACGTTCGGGTTGTTCGAGCAATTGAATACCGGTCAATCCGACTTTGACATAATTGGTCCGATCCAAAATAGGGCGAAGCGGCTTTTCATCGACCAGCACCGTATTTTTATGTATGAGAAACTTCCCGATACGTTCTTTCAGGGGTTCCAGTTCATCCACTTCAATAAAATCTTTACCTCGTAAACCCAAATCCATCCATTCTTCCAAGTCTTTGACCCTTGTCAGAATTTCATGTCTGACTTCGTAGGGCTCGACGTAGAGAAATGACATGAGTGCCGATTTATGATGGCGCTTGAGATTGGGGTTCTTGAATTTGGAATACCACGGATCTGCCCAATTGAGGGTTAGGTGCGCGGGATGACCAAGATATCGAAAATCAATGATGGGCACGGACTTGTGGTAGGCAATAAAGCCAATGGTGACCAGGGCGCGTCCTTCTTCATCCAATGGGGGGATCATGGTCAAGGTCCGGGGTTTCTTGTGGAAGGGATAGATGAGCTCCGCATAGAGAACCCGTTTGTCGCTTGGTGGCTCGGGGACGCGTTGTCGGGTGGAGGGGTTGATCATCCCCGCAAACGGAGACTGACGATCGGTGCGCTCCCGTGGCTCGACCAATTCCAATTGGGCCTGTAGCTTTTCACCCGCTTCCGTCACGAACTGAAGGGTGTGAGAAGAAAAATGCTGAAGGCGCTTGCGGACGGAAGGACGCTTCGTATGGAGTGATTTGACCCAATGGTCCGGAACCAGATCATCAAATGTTGTCAGGTCTCCAATATAGATTTCCAGGATGACTTTCACATGATTATCCAGAACATAGATTTCAGCGATAGTGGGTGCGGTCTCCGCACCGGTCAGATTGATCCAGTCCGTTCTGGCATGAGGTGGCGTAACCCAGTCGCAGATAAGCAATGTTAAGAAAATACAACCAATAAATTTGAAAGGTATCCGTTGCATGAGAGGAGACGTTATGGCAATTCCATCCTCACGACATTCCTTTCAGTGAC
>CBDUWS010000398.1:0-2361 GCA_965370985.1 uncultured bacterium | reverse complement strand
ATTCCCTCCCAGAACGCCCCTCGTCGAATTTCGACATAACGAAACTTAGAAGATTTGTAAGGTTTATCCAGAGGCTTTGCTCCAAAAGGCATAGGATCTCGCAGTTCCGCAATCTTGGACAGGTCGACCCGTCCACCGATTGCCAATGAAGACAATTCATTATAAACCTCGCCAAAGACCTCTGGAATACTATCTTTGGTGAAAATTTTATTGCGGGGACGAAATTGATCATCCGCTAATATCTGACTCAATATTTCCCAAAATACCTCATCATCGATAGCGGATAACACCCCCACCCGACCCCGCTGTCCCATCAACTCCAACAACGCCAGTGGTCCAATAATATTAAATTTCCAAGGTGGGAAGGTCAGAATTCTATCCTGATGGGAGACTTCTAACACGGACTCTCCCTCCAATCGACCAGGATGGAAATGTCCACGGGTTGCTTGGAGGTGTTTGAGAATTAACGATGATTCAACCCGGCTAGGCTCATAGGCAAACGTGGGATTGGCAGGGGCATGGCACGTAACCATCGTGTAACGCGGCAAGACATCTTTAGCTTGGCAGAATTGCTCTAAATCCATCCCTCCCCAGAATTGGTATTTCAATTCTTCTGCCGGAAAACTCTTTAAATACCCCTCATGATCCGGGTTCTTGTGATATACACCACCTACTCGGGAGCCGGGTGTTAACCGATCAAACGCATGCAACCTGAGGATTTTATTATGAGAGCGCAATTGAGGAACATACTGATCAACCAATTCCTGCTCAAACGTCAAATCGCCAGCTCCAATATCCAGCAAGGAGGGAGATTGCGAGTGGAGAAGAATGTCGTATGGATTTCGGCCTCCTCGCAAGCGGCGTTCCAATTCCTCTCCAGAAAGTCCCTCTGTAACCCCCTCATCTTTTTCTCCAACGGCTAACACTCCCCATACGATAAGTGCCCGAACAGCTTTAGAGGGTGGCAAGCCGGTCAGCTCTTTTAAGGTCTGATGCATCTGTCTGGTTTTTGTTTGCTGCCCAAACTGCTGAACCGCTTCAATCAAGCATTTCTGAAGGCTGGGCACCAACGAGGCTTCTTGAATTGATTGAATAAGTGCGGGAAGTGTTGTTGCTAGGGACTCTTGATTCATCAACTTTCTACTGGCTTCCCAATGATGGGGGTAGGACTCTCGACTCTCCTTAATTCGCGAGCGAAGTTCTTGAATATCCAACATCTGATTGTCCATCATGAATTCTTCCTAAATACAGCCTTCAAGATAAACCCAAAATTCAATGACACAAGAATTTTTCCGACTAGATATATTGCCCCGATGGGGGGACTATGTTACACCATGCTCCGTGGCAAGCCTTGTGAATATTTCTCGTCTGAAACCACTGGCCTTCATGTTCGTCTTAATTGCCCTTTCCATCTATGGGCCTTTCGGATGTGCAACAATTCAGGCGAAGCCAACGCTTGAGGTCGGCCAAATTTACAATGTTTCTGAACAAACGCTTCTGACTGTTGATGATCTCGTCCCTCATCTCTTAGCAGCCGATGTCATTTTTCTTGGAGAGGAGCACTACACACCGTCCCATCTTGAAGCTGCGCAAACTATTCTGAACATTCTCCTTGCACACCAACGTCAGCCCACCCTGGCAATGGAAATGTTTAGTTGGGATGGACAACCTGGGCTGGATCGTTATATTCGCAAGCCGGAAACCACCATCGAACAATTACTAGAGGAATCCCATTGGAAAAATAATTGGGGTGGCGAATTTGCTGATTACCAATCATTGGTGACCTTTTCGAAATCGCATCAACTCAATCTGTTGGCCTTGAATCCTCCTCGCCCTTTGGTGCGATTGGTCGCCACTCAGGGTTTACACAAGGCCATGCAAGATCCCCAGATGGAAAAATGGCCCATCGAAAAGCTCGTGACCGATGACCCCGAATATGAAAACCTGATTTTTGAACAAATTGAATCCTGCCATTCTGGTTTACCAGATCATGTGTACCGACGTATTTTCGAGGCGTCCATCTTTCGTGATGAAGGGATGGCCCACATCATCAGGAATTATCTGAATCACAGATCTTCTTCAGAAGGCCCTCTGGTCAGTTATACGGGGGGTGGCCACATTCAATACCATATTCCTATTCCCAAACGTGTAAAAAGAACGCAGCCTGATGCAAAAACGGTCACCATCTATTTAGTGGCGTGGGATCCCTCAAAAGAAAAAGAGGTCCAGGCAGAACTCAAAAACGGTATTGCCGATTTTCTCTGGCTCACGCCGTTAGGGCCCAAGGGCATACAAGCCCGATGTGGATAATGGTTTTTTGATGACGCAAGATTTTCTTGTCAAATAAAAAGAAGGAGGAAA
>CBDUWS010000397.1:0-2361 GCA_965370985.1 uncultured bacterium | reverse complement strand
CCCATCAATTGCTTGCACAGCTTTTTCGCGCTCAACTGCCGCTTTTAGGTTTAACCGTATGACAATGGTTCAAAATGGAAAGTTTCGAGAACTTCAAACCTTTGTTGTCATATTCTTGCTACTCTATTCCACCTCATGCACAGGGCCCAATTGGAATGCTGATCAGCCTGCTGCAATTTACACGGTTTCTTCTAGCAACCTGGCACTCGTATTGGATCCGGAACCGGAAGATGTTCCCTATTTCAAGGCCATTGCCGAAGATCAGGAGAAGCAATTGGGGCTTTGCAAAGATGAAGATACGTGTCGTCGTGCCCACTTTCTTCGTGCATTATCGGCGTTATATGAAAATCGTGAATTGGCGGCTCTGCATTTTCGTAAAGTTGTTGTTTCGCGGCCCAATAGCCTATTAGCCGGGGAAAGTCGATTTTGGCTATGGTTTTTAGATGTATTGAATACCCCGAACAGTGCTGGCTTGACCTCGCACGAACTCATCAAAAGATTGACTCGTGAAGTGGTCAGCAAAGAATTGTCCATCCATGAATTGACTGGAAAGTTAGAAAATTCCTCGGTGGACAGTCTGAAAAATGAGTTAGCTGCCCGGGATGGAGTGGTGAAGAAACTGAATCAGGCTGTGGCCTCTTTGACCAAGCAACTTGAGCAGGCAAAAAAAGAGCAAATGATTCGTCAGGACGATGCCCAACAAGCACTCAAGGCCAGTGAGAAAAAGGTAGACGAACTCACCAATCAATTAGAAGCGTTACGGCGGATCGACCAGGAAATTCGAGAAAAAGTACCTCCGACTCGCCCATCCGAAAAAATGACCCCAAGTCCGGAGGTTGAACAGCCGGTAGAGAGCAATGAGATCATTCCTAAAGAAAGCAAACCCTAAAGGAGTAATTATGTCTGACGAGCGAATTCTTGTGGTTGATGACGATCCTGGCTTATTGACATTGCTCAAAATGCGACTGCATTCCATGGGATTTGTGGTGACAGGTTGTGGAACTGGTAAAGACGCGTTGAACTGTGCACAGGAAGACCCCTATGACTTTGCCATTCTGGATCTTCGGTTGCCGGATGTTAACGGCCTGGATCTTATGGAAGAGTTGCATCAACATCAGACCAATCTGCCCGTGCTGATCTTGACGGCACATGGATGTATCCCCAATGCAGTGCAAGCGATGAAAAAGGGGGCGTATGGCTATTTAACCAAACCGTTCGATGATAAAGAATTACGAGAGAGTATTGATAAAGCGCTGACGACCAAGCGGATGAGTGAGGAAATTCATCGCCTTCAACTGCTTGTGAATGAGTTATATGGATTAGACAATGTGGTCGCCCGTAGCCCGCAGATGCATGCAGTGCTCCAACAGGTGGCTCGTGTGGCGAAAACCGATACCACGATTTGTATTTCCGGAGAAACGGGAACAGGGAAAGAGGTCATTGCCCGTGTCATTCATTGTAATAGTCCAAGAGCGTCAAAACCATTTATGGCCTTGAATTGTGCAGCCATTCCAGAAACGCTCTTCGAAAGCGAATTATTTGGTCATATGAAGGGTTCCTTTACTGGTGCTCATCAAAACAAACGCGGCTTAATTCACAGCGCGGATAAAGGCACCCTCTTTTTGGATGAAGTTGGAGAAATGCCCCTCTCTCTTCAAGGCAAACTTCTTCGTACTATTCAAAATCGGGAAATATTGCCCGTAGGAGGGCAGGTTTCCATTAAAGTTGATGTCAGGATTCTAGCTGCAACGAATAAAGATTTGGAACAAGCGGTTCGAGAAGGGCGCTTTCGAGAAGATCTGTATTATCGCATTCATGTGGTTCCTATTCATATTCCCCCTTTGCGGGAACGGCGTGAGGACATTCCTTCTCTGTCACAGTTTTTTTTGAAACGTCATGCGGAACATCATTGCAAGGTAGTCAAAGGGTTTTCTCCAGAAGCCATGCAAAGCCTGCTGACCTATGCATGGCCTGGAAATGTTCGAGAACTGGAAAATTTAATTGAACGTGCGGTTGTCATGTCCCCCCAAGAGACGATAACGGCAGAATTTCTTGCTCTTTCCCCTCAAGAAACCACGAAACCAGGGAACTTACAGCCTTTAACTGAAGCGAAAGAAGCCTTTGAGCGTGGCTATCTCAAGGATCTCTTGGGAGCGACACAAGGAAATATCTCACGGGCGTCCCAGATTGCCGGCCGGTATCGAGCAGATTTTTACAAGTTATTGAAAAAGTACGGCCTCCATCCTTCTGACAAATCTACTGAGGTTCCTCCGCGTATTACCCGTTCGGACTAGGAGCCTGTCGGACTTAGGGCTCGCGAAATAATAACTTCCCCTTTTCGCATCCCACCTTCAGGCCATC
>CBDUWS010000396.1:0-2366 GCA_965370985.1 uncultured bacterium | reverse complement strand
TGGCAATCAGCTCAAGATCGACCTTCCTCCAATGAGCTTCCCATACTAAGGGTTCCAGAAACAGTCTATGACCAGCCCCGTACCCGCCTGGCTGAAAGAATGCCATCAACCCGTTGAATTTCCTGAAGGATCAGCTCTAAATGCGAGGTATTCTTCACTTCAATCACAAAATCCAAGACCGCCTTCTGATCCTCTCTTGTTGAAATTTCAGCTTTTGTGATATTCGCCTTGCACTGAGAGATGCCGGAGGACACTTTGGCTAATACTCCAGGACGATCAAGCGTTAACACCGACACATCAACCGAATGAGGCCCTTCAACATCTGCATCCCATTCCACTTCTACCAGGCGATTATGCTCCCATTCCAATGACTGAAAGTTTGGGCAATCGACCGCATGAATCGTCAACCCTCGTCCGCGCGTAATATACCCGCGAATAGGTTCCCCAGGAACGGGCTTGCAACATTTTGAAAGTTGCATGAGGACATCCTTGGTCCCGCCAAATTTAACAGGTCCGTCATGGAAAAGCCCCGGCGATTTCAAGTGAGGAACCGACAACGCACTATTGGCGGCGATGGAAGAGAATTGCTCACTCTCTTCCTTGAAATGCTCCACGATTTGATCGGGGGCAAGACGCCCAAATCCCACCATTCGGATTAACTCGTCCACAGTCTCGCAGCCCTTCACCTTGGCCATTGCCACTAATCGCTCCGACTTCAAAGACTGTTCGGCAGAAAGTTGCTTTCGTTGAAATTCCTGTTTTAATAAGCGGCGTCCAAGTTCTAACGCACGCTTTTGCTCTGCAACTTTGAACCAATGCTTGATTTTCGTTTTGGCTTTTGAAGTACGAACAAACTTCAACCACCCGCGATGAGGCACTTGGGACGGGGACGTCAAAATTTCCGCCATGTCCCCACTATGCAATTGATACCGAAGGGGAACCAGCTTGCCGTTTATTTTCGCACCAACACAATGATCCCCAATTTCAGTATGAATGGCATAGGCAAGATCTAAAGGCGTCGACCCCACTGGCACTTCCCGCACTTCACCTTTTGGTGTAAACACGAACACCACATCGTGAAATAAATCCAATTTCACGGAATCCATGAACTGTCGATTGTCTGAAAGGTCTTTGTGCCACTCCACAAACTGCCGAAGCCAACTAAAGACTTCTTCATCACCACCTTTGGCCTTCCTAGGTTCCTTATACAACCAATGGGCAGCAACCCCATATTCATTAATGCGGTGCATCTCTGCTGTTCGAATTTGAAACTCCACATATTCTCCTTGAGGACCAACGACTGTTGTATGCAAGGATTGATAGAGATTAGAACGAGGCGTGGCCACATAATCCTTCACTCGACCAGGAACCGGAGGCCAAATCGAATGAATGAGGCCCAGTACGGCATAACAATTCATTTTGGAATCCGTCACAATGCGAATGGCCGTGAGGTCATAAATTTCATCGAACGAAACCGACCGACGCTCCATTTTCTGGTAAATGCTAAAAAGGTGCTTCGGCCGGCCGTCGATTTGCCCAAGAAGACCGGCCTCGGCAAGCGCCTCCTGTGCTATCTGAATCAGGGATTGAATATAAGCCTGCCGCTCCTCATCCCTTTTTGCCAATCGCAGCTTTAAAAGCGAGCAAGCATCTGGCTGAAGATACTGGAAGCATAAGTCCTCTAATTCTTGCTTAATCCAACTCATGCCAAGCCGGTTAGCTAAAGGAGCATAGATCTCCATCGTTTCTTGGGAAATTTTTTTCCGTTTCTCGTCCGACAAGCCTTCCAAGGTCTGCATATTGTGGAGGCGGTCTGCCAGCTTAATGAAGACCACTCGAATATCATCAGCCATTGATAGGACCATTTTTCGAAAATTTTCAGCCTGTTTCTCTTCGTAAGATTTAAACGGAATCTGTCCAATCTTCGTCACCCCTTCAACCAATCGCGCCACATCCGCCCCAAACTCTTTTTCTAACTCCTCTTGCGTGGCAACCGTATCTTCAAGCGTGTCATGAAGGAGTCCAGCCGCAATGGCCGGCACATCCAGCTTAAGAAACGTTAAAATTCCAGCAACGGCTAGTGGATGCTGCACATAGGGCTCTCCCGTTTGACGCATTTGCCCTTCATGAGCTTTGACCGAATACTCATAGGCGCGCCGAATAAGGCTCGTGTCCGCCTCAGGATGGTACGCCACCACCTGCTCCATCAGCTGTTCAATGTCTGTCAGATGTACAACACTCATAATTTCAAATTCTCATAGACCGTTCCCCTAGGAGCCTGTCGGACTTAGAAAGAATCGGCTACAAAAGCGTCTCAGCGGTCCATATTTCGCCGATTTCTTGGACCATAGTCCCACTATGGGCCG
>CBDUWS010000395.1:0-2369 GCA_965370985.1 uncultured bacterium | reverse complement strand
ACAGAATACTTGTCAAGCAGCCCATCTCCTCTTTAGCATAGAGACATTCAACCCATTCAGGTAATGACCAAATACGTTGGAAATGATCCGTGTTGTCCTCCGACCCCATTCACATACTTAGGCAAGAATATCGAGCCCACCTGGAAAGATTTTATGCCTTCTTGAACCTGGCTCCCCCTTACCACAGTATTGAAAAAGCTGTGCAGCATTTATCCAATACGCTTCGGACGAAACCCGAAACGTACCGTCAAATCCTACTCGAAGATCCTCAAAAAAAGTGGCCGTTATTCCAAGAAATTTTCCAAGCATCCGGATTATCTCGCAAACATCGAGGAATTATCATACAATTGGCACAGGCCCATTCCTTCTCTTCTTCAGGTGAGGAATCATTACGATTCTTAAGAGTTTTTACTGATACACCTTTTTCTAGCCATGGCCGATAGGCCCCCAACCTTTCCTACCAAATTTCTCTGACACCGAGAAACTTTAATAAAAAACCCTTGCGATAAAAAGAGACACCTGTTGTATTCCTGCAACAGATCTGATCGTCAATTTCTAGTTTCATCCAAAAACACCTATTTTTTTCACTCATGGTATTAGTATAATTTTTGCAATTCCTCCAAACGTTTCCTAATTAGCTGTATATTTTATATGCACCAACAGCAAACGCTCTCTAAGCCAGGTTTTTTCTCAGGTATTGGGCTCCATTCCGGAAAACCGACCTCTATCGCCGTTCATCCTGCTCCCACAAATACCGGGATCATCTTCGTCAAGCAGGAAGGCAATCAGGTTTTATCCTGTCCAGCTACCATTCAATATTTAGGACAAACCGATCACTGTACAACACTGCAATCAGCCGACTTCCAGATTCAAACAGTTGAACACATCCTGGCGGCCTTGGCTGGGCTTGAAATTGATAATGCCTATATCGAAGTACAAGGGAACGAAATTCCGGCCGCCGACGGAAGCGCTGCCCCATTGGTGGAACTTCTAGAGGGGTGTGGACGAACTCCCCAAGAAGAACCAGGTAGCTACATTAAAATTGTGCAGCCGATCCATGTGCAAGACGAGCAGAGATCGATCGCCGTATTCCCCTCAGCACTCCCTCGTATCAGTTATGTCATCGACTTCCCGCATCCCTTGATTCAACAACAAAACTACGAACATTCCTGTACCCCACAAGAATTTACCAGAAACATTGCTGCAGCTCGCACCTTTGCCTTTCGACAAGAAATCGAGTTTCTCTGGTCACGTGGCCTAGGATTGGGCGGCTCTCTTTATAATACCGTGGTCTTTTCCGAGTCGGGGTTAGTCAATGAAGAGGAATTACGATTCACGAACGAATGTGTTCGCCATAAGGTCCTGGACTTGATTGGAGACCTTTCTCTTTTAGGCTTCCCGGTCATAGGACATTTTGAGGCAAAACGAGCCGGGCACTTGCTCCATACACAACTCGTCCAAGCCATTCTGGATAACCCGGACAAATGGATATTGTTAAATGGGGGGGAAACTAATAAATCTCGTATCCTCAATAGAACAGCTTCCACGCCGGCCCCCACGTACCTACCCGAGCTACAACCAGCATTCCTTTCTGTCTAAGGGTTCATTTGAGTCTCAAGCCTGTTCCATGAGTCATATCCTAAAGGATTTTTGTACTTTGCCCTCACCTAGCTACCATGGTACCGTCCTACCGTCTCATGAACCTGCCATGTCACCTGCATAGAGCCATCAGACCCACAGTCAACAGATGGGCATGGCTGAGTTTCTGTGCCTACCTCTTACTAGCAGGAACAGCGATCAGCGGAACCCCAATCGACCAAGACCCCAATGGGTTTTTTGGCATCACTTGGGGAAACCCTCTTACAAATCGGAAAGACCTTAAAGAAATTGATTCATCCAATTCTCTACAGATCTATACACTCAAACAAGGAAATCCTCACGTAGAAGGGATTCCCATGGAGTCGGTCAAACTGTATGGCTTGGATGATCAATATGCACGAGCCCTTTTTCGCTATCAGGGAGCGTCCACGCACAAATCCTTATTGCAGTATTTAGAAACCAGATTCGGAAAGACCGATCGGTCGTATGGGACCATGATGCGAGGGCTCAATCAACAATACACGTGGCGAGGGCCTGAAACAGAGATCACCATTACCTACCACGGCTTCCGGGAACGAGGATTCCTCGCGGCCGAAAGCCGCGTATTGGCTCCAAGGTTTCTCGATGTCCATGGCGACCATTCCTTTTAATACCAGAAAAATTTTTAGGGGTCAGACTCGAATTAAACTCCGCAAAGTTTATTATCCACTTGCGACACTTGACTCTCCAACTTGGTCAAGCGCACCATGATACCGTTTCCTCAATATATT
>CBDUWS010000394.1:0-2370 GCA_965370985.1 uncultured bacterium | reverse complement strand
TCTGTGGGGAATACATAAATCTTGTTACCGCCATTGCCTGAGGCGAAGTACGTCTCAATCCAACGATTATCGATGGGAAACCTTTCTCTCCACCAGTAGTAGCCATAGTGCCGGTCAAGCTGAGCATTTGCAAGCAGATGCGCCCTTGTCGACTCTTCCACCCATTCTTTTGAGATCAACTGTTCGCCATTCCACGTCCCTTTCTGCAGATAGAGCTGCCCGAACCTGGCCATATCACGAGGGCGTATGCGATAACTACCTCCGGTGTACTCCTGACCGCTAGGAAGGATGAACCACCTGTAACGTTCGATGCCCAGCGGCCCAAAAAGGAAATTCTCTGCGAACTGTCCAACAGACATTCCAGATACCTGTTCAATGATTGGGCCAAATAGAGCGGGCGCCGCAGAATCGTAGTCAAACCGACTGCCAGGTTCATACTCAATCGGTTGGCACAGGACATCGCCTATCCAATGCACCGTGTACCAACGTGCGTTCTCCCAGGCCGGAAACTCTCCAGGTTCGGCAAGTCCAAAGCTCATCGATAACACATGCTTCAATGTGATGTCGTCTTTTCTCGGATTCCAATCGTTACTGCATTCGACTCCAGGGAAGTAGGAGAGCAATCGTTCATCCACGCCTTTAATGAGGCCTTTGTCTATAGCAATACCTACAAGAGCAGAGGTAAAGCTCTTGCCTGCCGATCTTATATCGTGCAATGCATAGGGGTTTGCACCGTTGAAATACTCTTCGATAAGGATCTTGCTGTGCTTGACAACGATGATGCTATTGATGTCTTTAAAGGTCCCATCTATGATGCGCGCTTTCAGCAAACCAAATCTGCTTGAATCGAGCCCCTCAGCGACGAATGATGTTATCTCCCATTCATCATCAATTGCTCCTACCGCTCCCCGTGCACGTGTTGAGTCAGGCAATTGGCTCTCATTTGAGAGCCCCTCAGCGTTACAGGCACTTATCGCAATTGTAGTGGATAGAACCAAGGTGAAAAATTTGAAAAACGCTCTTCTCATGTCAACCCTCCCATGCACGGAGAAAAATGAAATCAAATAAATTAACAATTAGCCAAGCAGTGATGTTAACTCATTTTTTTTCTTAGTGATCTTTCCAAAAATCCAATTATCACGAAACTCTAAATACATTGAGATTATCTAAGTCCGGAAGAAGCCTGTGATATGGAAACATTTCTGATTATCCTTCTCTCCTGACCGTCCTTGAGAACTTCAAGGATTTTGCAGTCTTCACAAGGTTCTTTGCGTCCATGGTAAGCCTTATAACAATGTTTGCCAATACAAGTAAATCCAGGGGTTCCCTAATTCCTGCTTTATCTTTTCCAAATCTAACTTCGAAACCTCAAAAAAGGCAGACTATGGGTCATCTGGTATTTTTTGCACAGCTTTTCGGACGAATTCCAGCAGTTTACAAGCTTCTGTTGCCTTATCTGGATCAATTTGTGGTAGGGCCTTTTCGATGATTTCATTTTCTTTCTGCCGGGCCTGCCGAAAAGCGATGCGGCCAGATTCTGTCAATGCTGCTAATTTAGATCGTTTGTGGCGTGGGTTGTCCGTAAATTCGATAAATCCACGGGAGAGCATATCATTGCATACCGTTTGAACAAATTGGCGAGACACACCCAACACGGCAGCCATGTCAGGAACTGTAGCCGGTCCAATGTGGCTAAGAGCACGCATAATCTTGTGTTGCGATGTGCTCAAACCCTCCTGAGTGTAGCGGGCAAGCCTCAAGCGTATTCGATCGCCCGAGGCGATTAAAATTCTGTCCCTCGGCACCAGTTTTCATTAAAAGGAAGTTCAGCGATTGGCTGGGCTTCCTTTTTTTGTTTTCTAATGGTTCTTTTAGTCATGTAATTTGGTTCGACCCGTGAGTTGGCACATATTGGCTATCGGACTTGCTAGTAATCCCATGGGGAAGCATCGCCCGGCGTTGGGGGCGGGGAAAGTTTTTTCAGAATACTTTTATCTTTTTCAATTTGATTAAGGAAGAAAGTATCCTGTCGCGGGACAATTTTTTTATCAAGATCGTCGCCGCTAAGAAGGAGGGCGCCTTTTAGCGATATCCCGTTGCGGTAGTGGGATGTCAGCATATCTTGATCTTTTTGGGACAGAACTATGGTTGAGCCCGAATAAGACTGGGCTCGGATTAGGAGCGGTTTAGGACCCAGACGGTCCCATGACAGTGCTCGGGCCTTGAAGTATGATTTCCCGATGGCAAAGACACCGTGGCGCCCGGCCCATTGTTTGGATAAGGAAAATCGCAGGGGAACCTTTTGGCCGTCGGGACCGACTATCCGGGGCTTTGTGACGGGCGGGAACGCTTCAGGGACGATGATGATAA
>CBDUWS010000393.1:0-2379 GCA_965370985.1 uncultured bacterium | reverse complement strand
CGAGGAAATCCACGAATAGCTTCATAGTTTGAGTCAAAAATGTTTTCCACCATCAGAAAGGGTTTAACGCCTTTCCAAACCTCATAGGCAATTTTCCCATTGAACAAAAAACGACCTTGAACCTTGATAACTTCGTTGGTATTAAATTCGTCAGGATCTCCAGACAACGCTTTGGTATCGAAGAATTCGCTCTGATAGGAACCTTGTACATATCCACTGACTCCCCAAGGAGATTCGTAGTTTGCCAGCAGGGTTACCTGGTGTTTCGGTCTTTCGAGGAGAGCAGAATCGTCGTCGAGGGGAGGGGCGCCGCGGCCGGCGTCCAACGACCTTCCTCTTCCCTGGCTGTCTGTATTGACATAGGTATAACCCAGTGTGGTCGAAAATTCGTCATACCAGTTCAGAGTCAGGAGAAGTTCAGTCCCGATTGTTGTAAAAGAGTCGGTGTTATCGAATTCAACGGTTGAAGTTCTGAATGGATCGATGGGAATGGGTGTGGTCCGGTCTTGAAGCTCGATAATATCATCCGCATCGTTGTAGAAAAACGTCGCCTCAATTTCAACCCGTTTATTCAATAAAAATTGAGTGGCACCGACTTCAAGAGAAAAAATTTTCTCAGGGTCGACATCAAGATTACCTGCCCGAAAGCCATACACATTTTGCATGGAAGGCAAGTTATGTCGATGGGCGATGGTGGTATGGAGCCTCGTCTCTGGCCAGGGTTTGTAGATCACAGACCCGTTCGGACTAAATGCAGAGATCGTCTTCGATTTATCTGTTCTGTCGAAATGAGAATTGAGAGTGAATAATGCATCCCAATTTAACCCGGCAGAAAGCATCAAATTCTCCAGAGGGAAATAGTCTGCCTGTGTGAATAAATCAAGTGTTAACGTCTCGTATTTTTCATGCGGGCTCAGGGTATCCCTCTGTCTTTTTACGTGGTCCCATCGCACAAAGGTGCCTACTTTGACGGATACGTTATCAATTGGTTCCACCGTAGCTTGAAGATTGGATCCCAGGAGAAAATTATCAAAGACGCTCACTTCTTTCGCACCGGTGAAGCCGTTAGTGGCCTTCGAGGAGTAAGTCTCATCTTCATAGAAAGTTAGATCGTTATCGAATTTGTCAAAATACACCTTCGCTTTGAAAAGAGTCGAGTCAGAAACTCTGGTTTCTCCTGTGATATCGAAAAAATAGCGTTGCCAAAAAGTGAAACGGCCAAATTCAGGTTGGAATGCCTTGTATCCTGTAGTAGGCGGAGGAACGCCGAATTCCGACTGGTAATACCCGCCAAGGAAGGCAATTTTATCCTCCTCAGTGAAATCGTATCCAAGATTAAGGGACACGTTGTATTTGTCATAGTCACTTTGAAGCCGAAAGTCATCATCCTGTTGTAAGAGAGTAGATGTGAAGTCATCGGATAAGGGAAAGCCATTGGTTTTTCGAATGCTTCCCGCGACGAAATACCGGAGTTTGTCTTTTTGGCCGCCATGCGATAATTGATAGTCCTGAGAATTATGCTCTTCGTAGGAAACGGTGGCTTCCGTGGTGGGCTTGGAAGTCCCTTGTTTCGTAATGATGTTAATCACACCGCCCATGGTGTTTGGTCCGAATGGAGCAGAGGCCGCTCCTTTGATGATTTTTATTTTGGCCACGTTGTCAATGGGAAGGTTAAACAGATCGACTGTTCCAAGAAACGGCTCATGGACCGGTCTGCCATCGATGAATACCGAGTAAGTTTTATCGTTACTCGACAATCCTTTCCGGTGTCCTATCCCGCGAATGATGATGGCTCCTTCATTTTGCAGCCCCCCCTGGCCATAAATGACCCCGGGCACAAACCGGAGAGCTTCCCCCACGTTTCTGGCATTTTGGGCCAAGATATCCTTGGCGGTGACTTCATAGGTTCGAGAAATGGGACCAAACCGCTCGCGATCAGATGGAACTAACTCCCCCAGCTCAAACATCGTCAGACTCTCTTCTCGTAACAATTCAAGGGTATCCTCAGCCCCACCAATGGCCGAATGTTTAGCACTAAACACGATTTCAGGAAGAATCATGGATAAGCTAAGCACCCAGAAAAGGGGTAACCCTTTCCCAAGCCATTGGCCGCTCAACACCTGCATTTGTTTTCAACCATTTTCGAAACAAAACCGCCTTTTGGGTATGCAAACCCAAAAGGCGGTTACCGGCCAGTAAAATGAACATCTGTGGTTAGAGGTTACCCCATTTAATCTCCACAGTATCACTGTTCGTTGGGGCTCTATTTCGTAATCTTATTACGCTATGAAGTACATCTTCATGGTCATTCCCACCGCGGTCATCTCGACCGCATGCGAGAGATCTTTGACCAACCCGTGAGAGGAATGTGTCGGAAAG
>CBDUWS010000392.1:0-2382 GCA_965370985.1 uncultured bacterium | reverse complement strand
TTGAAGGATGGTGGCTCCATTCGACTATGATTGTTCCTGTTTTCGTATGACCGTTTCCATGATCCCATTGGCCCATTCAATGCTCTGCCAATACACAGAATTTAAAATATGAAGCTCAACCACTCTGCTGGCTTGTTGATTCCATTCTCCCCGTTCATAGGCAAGAATTCCCCCCAAGATTGCCCCTAAAACCCCTTCTCGTTTCAGTAAAGCATCAAGAATCTCTGGGGTAAGGGGAAGGTCCGCTAAAAGATGTCTCATCTCACAATCAAAATACGCATCTAATATTGAAAACAACCCCACCGTAAAGCCTTGGCTTGAGGACACTCCGAGCAGTGGACATAGGGATTCACACATACGGGCTCGAATGAGAGCCACTCGCATGAGTTCGGATGGCTTATCACCCGTCTGTGCCAAAACCAGTAAGGATGCCCATTGTCGCATCCGGTCGGTCCCAACCAGCCCAATGGCTTGAGAAATCGAATCCACCGATCGAGGCAACCCTACGGAGGCGGAATTGACATAACGTAGAAGTTTCACACTCAGGGCAACATCATTTTTGACAAGATCTTCAAGGTCATGAATTTCGATTTGAGGATCTTGCAGTTTTGCAAGAAGCAACACAATCGCCATACGATTACTTGAAAGACTGACACCTTCCAAAATCTGGGGCTTACAAAAAAAGTAGCCTTGAAAATACTCGAATCCTAAGGCCAAGCATTGGTCGTACATTCCCTGATCTTCGACCTTTTCAGCCAGCAACCGAACAGGATAATCTTGAAACATTGCAACCTGCTCCCTAAGCTCCTCATTTGTTAACGCCAAGACATCCACTTTAACGTAATCGGCATGATCCATTAAGGCACGATGCGATTCCCGTAGAACAAAATCATCTAAAGCAATCTGATACCCACATTGTCTCGCCTGAATGAGGGCTTGCAATACAGAAGGTGTCGGCTCAATAGACTCTAAGACTTCCAGGACCACATTCTTCGAGGGAAGGACTTCATAATGTCGGCTCAGAAAAACGTTTGCGGTGAGATTTAAAAAGGCCTGAGCATTCCCGGCGATCTGGTTAATCCCCAGTTCTAAAAACGTATTGACCATGACTCTGGCAGTCGCTTCGTCGCCATCCATAATATGAGCGCTATTGTCTGTACCGTCTCGATAGAGCAATTCATAGGCAAAGACCTCCATCTGGCGATCGAATATGGCCTGCCGTCCAACAAGTGCCGATTGCTTTAGCATTATCGTGGCGGGGTCAGTCATGGGGATTCAAAAGGCGCCCCAGGCTTGGACAAGATTGAAGAAAATACGGAGTTTTGAGAAAAGGAATTGTCGGATGTTCTCTACCTATGGTATAGATTTGCGCGTATGGGTTTTTAGGGAATAGCCAGTAACGTTTATTTAATCAAATAATGGCGGTGTAGCTCAGGTGGTAGAGCAGCGGACTCATAAGCCGCGGGCCGGGGGTTCGAGACCCTCCACCGCCACCATATATTTCAACAGCTTATGAGTTTGATGCTCTTGCTCCGTTGACTCAGGTTGCGCCGGGGTTGCGGACTCCCCTCTCCCACTACCATATCCCTTCATCTCCTCGGCAGTTTCATCGAGTTTATTTACCCATTCCCGGTTACGTTTCTCAAACAGGTGAGAATAAATATCCATGGTCACCTGGATGGAGGAATGGCCCAGCTGGGATTGCACATATTTCGGCGGCGCACCCTGTTCCGCTAATTCTGAAGCATAGGTATGGCGCAGATCATGGAACCGAACCTGCCGCAATTCTGCCGAATCTAGACATCTCACCCACACTCGCCGCAAATGCCGATCATCCCAGCGTTGCCCCCCCTTAGCCAAGAAGACCCAGGGAGCCAGTTCTCGCCCCTCGGCCATGGCTTCTATTTGCCGAAGTTCTTTTAGATTCTTCAACGTGGCCTGCAGTTGTTGACTCATATCTACCCGCCGAATCTTATGGGATTTGGGTGTCGTCTCTTGGCGCAACACCACGCCTCGGCGCACTTCAATGAACCCTCCATGAAAATCCACATCCCCCCATTGCAAACCGACCACCTCACCCTGCCGCAGCCCAGTCCGAACGGCACACAAAATCAGGGGATACACACGAGGAAATTTCTCGTTAACCGTATTCAATAAGGGTATTGTCAAGTTAACATGCTACAAGCGAAAGGGCACGGATTCACTGAGCGATGCCACCATCCCTCATGCACACACCGCTTCCTGCCAAACTTGAAACGCCTGAGTACGTAAGAGGCGATAATTGACCGCCTGCATGAGATGGCGACCGAGGCGAAAGAGATTCTGAATGAGCCCATGAAGCGTGAGAAACCGTTGAGCCTGAATCGATGAAGCAAAGCCACG
>CBDUWS010000391.1:0-2395 GCA_965370985.1 uncultured bacterium | reverse complement strand
AGGATGCGTGATTTTTTCCCAGGATTAGCCGGAATCCCGGCCGCGAAGTCTTCCATCAGCTTCGTGGATGGAGAAAAAGGTATTTTAGAATATCGGGGGGTTCGTATTGAAGATCTCGCCGAACACAGTTCTTTTCTGGAAACCACTTTCCTTTTATTACGTAATCGACTTCCCACCAAGCTTGAGCTAGAAAATTTCACCAGGGATATATCTCATCACCGTCGCATCAAATACCGCATTATTGATCTACTGAAGTCGCTGCCCGAACATGGTCATCCCATGGACGCCCTGCAAGCTGCTGTGGCAGCATTGGGAATGTTTTATCCCGCTCAAGAGGTGCTGAATGAAGACACCCGATATCTCACTGCCGTCCGCCTCATCGCTAAACTACCCACCATCGTGGCAGCATTTGCTCGTCTACGACGTGGAGATGAGGTAATCCAACCCCGCGATGACCTCTCCTACGCGGATAATTTCCTTTACATGTTGACGAAACGCGTTCCGGATCCCTCTCTGGCAAAAATCTTCGACGTCTGTTTGATTTTACATGCCGAGCACACTATGAACGCCTCAACATTCAGCGGCATGGTTACCGCCTCAACCCTTGCCGACCCTTATACGGTAATCTCCTCGGCCATTGGGACCTTAAAAGGGCCGCTCCATGGTGGTGCAAATGAAGCCGTGATTCATATGTTAGAGGAGATCAATTCCTTGGATCATATCCCTATGTATTTAGATCACAAACTGACAAATAAAGAAAAAGTTATGGGATTTGGCCACCGAATCTACAAAGTGAAAGATCCTCGTGCCATAGTGATGCAGGGGTTCGCCCAGCAATTGGATGCCCACCGCGAGACCCAATCTCTATTCACCCTCGCCAGGGGGGTGGAAGCACATATGGAATCCCGTGTAGGACCAAAAGGCATTCGTCCCAACGTAGATTTTTATTCAGGGATCATTTACCATCGAATGGAAATCGAAACAGATTTATTTACGCCGATTTTTGCCATGGCCCGGGTAGCAGGGTGGCTAGCCCATTGTTTTGAACAGTATCAGGAGAATCATCTCTTTCGCCCCGACCAGATTTATGAAGGCCCCCACCACCGCCCCTATGAACCGATTGAAACCCGTGAGCCTCATTCCCAGTAACTGCTTCTTTCCCCTCGGCTTGGCTCCCCACTCCAACTATCATCCCTTTATCGGCCACCTCTAGGATCATGACGTCTCCCCCTATTTATGATGTCCTGGTTGTCGGCGCCGGTCTGGCGGGAATGCGCGCTGCCCTTTCCGCCCACCGGCAGGGAGCCTCCGTCGCCATTCTTACCAAGGTTCATCCTGTTCGCAGTCATTCTAATGCCGCCCAAGGAGGGATTAATGCGGCTTTGACGGACCGAGGAGACAAATGGGAAGACCATGCCTTTGAAACCGTCAAGGGCAGTGATTACCTGGCCGACCAAAACGCGGTTGAAGTACTTGCACAAGAAGCTGGACAGGATATTATTTCGCTGGAACATATGGGCGTCATTTTTAATCGCAATGAGGAAGGGCGCTTGGGCACCCGGCGTTTTGGCGGACAAAAACGAGCTCGAACGTTTTTCGTTTCAGACTTCACAGGGCAAGCCATGCTCCATGTCCTCTATGAACAAATCATGCAAGCCAAACTCCCGGTATACGAAGAATGGTTTGTCACCTCATTAGTCAAGGATGAGAAGGGGCACTGTGCCGGGCTCGCGGCCTTTGAAATTCGCAATGGCAAGTTTTCCCTGTTTCGAGCCAAAACAGTCATCATGGCCTCAGGAGGCTTAGGGCGAGTGTATGAGCCCAGCACCAATGCCCTCATTTGCACGGGCGATGGCATGGCCGTGGCCTACCGTGCCGGCGCACCCCTGATGGATATGGAGATGGTGCAGTATCACCCCACCACGCTCAAAGGCAAAGGGCTTCTGATCACCGAAGCCGCAAGAGGGGAAGGAGCCTATCTCCTGAATAAACATGGCGAACGATTTATGGAACAATATGCGCCGACCATGTTGGAATTAGCCTCTCGGGATGTCGTCGCGCGCGCAGAGCAGACAGAAATTAACGAGGGACGGGGCATCAACCACTGCGTGTTACTCGATTGCCGACACTTAGGTCGAACGTTTCTTCAAGAACGTTTGGGGCAAATTTATGCCGAAGCTAAAACCTTCGCTAATATTGATCTGGCTGAAGAGCCCTTACCGATTCGTCCTGGCATGCATTATCAAATGGGCGGCATCAAAACCGATACGGAAGGCCGTTGTTGGGATATTGACGGAAACTGGGCAGGTCTCCCAGGCCTCTTCGCTGCCGGAGAGACAGCCTGCGTGAGTCTTCATGGAGGCAATCGCCTCGGGGCCAACTCCTTACTAGATAC
>CBDUWS010000390.1:0-2408 GCA_965370985.1 uncultured bacterium | reverse complement strand
CACCAGCGCAATTGAAAAATTATCTGATTGAACGGACTGAACCCGGGCAGACGGTTGTTTTACGAGTACGTCGTGGCGATACCCAACGCACGATTTCCGTGAAGTTGGGGAAATCCTGATGGCTCCTTAGTCTCTTAGGGACAAAATTCCGTATTTTTCTGCAAAGATATTTTTGGAAGAGTTTCAAAATCCTTGCCTGTCAGGGGTTTAGATGGCCTGCTCGACAAATCCAACTTTTTAGGAATTCGTTTCCTTTCCTTAATTTTGAAATTTGCAATTTACATTGTTTGGTTCCGGCTAGGCCGGGTTAGGGCTCTGGAGTCGAAAAACCTTAAGATTCGTTAAGAACTTTCCGATGTGGTCAACAAAAGGCTACACAAAAGGCTACAAGTCAAAAAAACACGGGAACAATTATGGATCACGATTCATGATTATCAAAGAAAAAACAGTCAACGGGTTACCTATTCTTTGTCTCAACGGAAAACTCGATATTTTTTCTAAAAATAACTTTAGGGAAACTGCCGAAAAATACCAAGAAGCGGGGGGCAAGGGCTTAATTTTGGATTTTGATGGAATCACATTTGTGGATAGTGACGGTCTTGGAATCCTGACGACGGTAGCAAGGACCTTTCAGAAATTGAAGGGGCGAGTCATTCTTGTCAATCCTCAAGAGCAAGTTAAATCCGTATTTGTGGAAATGAATTTAGGAAAAATCATTCCCATGTATAAGACAGACGAGAGCTATTCTCAGTTTTCCGAAATATAGTTCTGTCTCACGAATTTCTCTCCCACCCTTTATCCCGCAGCGAAACGTATTGCAGTAGTCAAGGAAGCCTAGATTCCAGTACAGTGCCATATCCTAAAATGAGCCTGTAGTCTGCAACGTTTAGCTTGTCTATCTGTTGTTGATTCGGTACAGCTCTCTGTCGATTTTCTCTGCCTGGCGGTTTTTCCCTGTGGGTATTTCCCTTTCTTTACGCAAGTATGATGTGATTGTTGTAGGCATGGGGCCAGCCGGGGCGTCTGCTGCCTATGAGCTGAGTAAGCGAGGGATATCCGTTTTGGCTTTTGATAAACGGGTGCATCCTCGGTACAAGGTCTGTGGGGGTGGGCTCTCCGCTCGAATTGCGAGGATTTTGCCTTCAGATTTTCCTAGTGTTGTGGAAGAAACCGTTCATAGAGTGCAATTTACTTACGGGGATCAAGAATTCTTTCTGATTGAATCTCCGGAGCCTATTGCCTATATGGTGATGCGGCAGCATTTTGATCAATGGTTGGTAGAGAAAGCCCGAGAAGTTGGGACAGAGATTCGCGAAGGGGAGTCGGTGGTTGATATTCGAGATGGGGATGAAGGAGTCGACGTCTTCACAAAGCAGGGACGTTATCGAAGCCGTGTGGTCATTGGAGCCGATGGGGTAATGAGTGTCGTAGCGCACCAATGTTTTCCGGGACGATCCCCACGGACGATTCCAGCCTTAGAAAGTGAAGTGCAAGGAAACCCCTTGCATCCATTTCAAGAAATTCCGACGGCCCTGATCAGTTTGCAGGCCGCAAAAAAAGGCTATGGCTGGATCTTTCCAAAGCAACAGGGCCTTTCTCTTGGTGTCGGGGAATTTGTGAAAGGAACAAAGCGTCCCAAGCAGAGTTTCCGTGATTTTATAGGCCATGAGCCAATGCTAGCTGACATGAACATTCCTGCGCCGTTGGGATATCCAATACCGATTGCATCTGCACAAGCCTATGGAAATGGACAAGCATGGGCTGGACGATTAGTCCGTGGACGTGCCATGTTGGTGGGGGATGCGGGACATTTAGTCGACCCGTTATTGGGGGAAGGTATTTATTATGCCGTTCGCTCTGGGCAATTAGCGGCGAAGGGCGTGACCGCTATGCTGGGCAACCCAGTTATTCATCACTTGAGCGAATATGAAACGTTGGTAGCGGCGGAGTTTGGTCCTGAATTTCGAATCGCGGGTAGATTAGGAAAGATTATTTATGGATTGCCTCGATCGATCCATCGTTGGGCTGGTCAACGATTTCCAGACGCCTATCAACGTGTGCTCTATCGATATTGTGAATTGTTGCAAGGGAAGGAAACGTATCAAAGCCTCTGGAATCGAATCCTTCAACGACTTCACTGGCCAATTGCACAGAGGTCCGGTGCATAAAATAAGAGGAAAGCAATAAGAATCGAATCCGTCTTGAGAAGAAGGTGCGCTAGGAGCCTGTCCGAGATAAGGGATCGTCACGAGGGAGCGATGGTTTGAGTCAGATGTTTCGATCATTTGAGGCGAATAGTGAGACTATTTAACGAAAAGGATCGGAAGATCTGGCCAAATCCAGTACCCCCGCAAGATCCGTCTTATCTCGGACAGGCTCCTAGGCCTGGTGAGGCGCATAGGCGGTCA
>CBDUWS010000389.1:0-2411 GCA_965370985.1 uncultured bacterium | reverse complement strand
ATTATATGAGATGTTGGGAAGTGGTACAACGCAATGCCTGTTTGCGATTTTCAGTGTGGTTGCCAATCAGGAAGAAAAAGTGGGTTAAATGCCGGGTTCCCATATATTCCGTGAAGACTCCCCTAAGGTTTTCTAAATGATTAAGGTTCGGTAATCAAGGGAAGGTCGGCGGTGGGAGCGTCGAGTGATTGGAGGAGTTCTTCAAACTTCGCGTCAGAAGGCTCTCGATTCATTTCTTCTGATGATGTGCCAGATTGAGTGGATTCAGCCTTAACGGGAATGGCTTCTTCGGTTGACTGTGGGGAGGCAGGACTCTTAAGAGGTTCTTTCTTCGTAGCCTTAGTGGTTGCCAGAGGAGCCATTTCCTGGACTGGCGGAGTAATCGTAGAAGGTTGTGGCTTAACAGGGGCAGGAGACGGGTTGGAATCAGGCTGTTTCTTCACGGGAACCAAAGATTGTGCTTGTCCGGCTTTTGGTGTTCGTGTGATGTTGGGTTGGTTAGGTTTTATATCAAATTCCCGAGAAGGCGGAGTTGGGTGTGATAGAGGATTAATCCCTGGTTCTTTTTGCATGCTCAAGGGTTGTGGGTCGTTTTTAGGGGGATCGACTGTTTCTATTGTTTCCACCAGGGGCTCCTGAATATCCAAGGAATCTTGAGGAGAAGCGATGGAAATATCCCGTTCGCCTGGCATCGTCTGTGGCAGACTCGTTCCCTGCGGTGGGGTATCAGATTGTCTTTGAAGGATGGGGATATGGGATTCTAAGAAATCGTGATACCAAAATCCCAGCGTTCCAGCCACCCCGGCTAATAAGATGAGAGCAAGTGCAATTCCGATTTTGCTGAGTTTCTTTGTAGATTTGACGCTTTCAAACTTTGTGGAAGTTTGGGGTCGTTGGTAGGGATGCGTTCTATTAAGTGTTGGTTCTGGTGTGGTTGAGGGCGCAGATGCCGTCGATGACGTTTTCTTGGGTTCTGCCGGTGCTTTCGAAGGTGGAGCGGCTGTCGATTCCTTTTTAGGTTCATTCCGTTCTTTTGGCGAAGGAGCTTGTGGTTGAGAGGCCATGGGTGGCAAGAATACACTCTCTTCGTTCAACGGGAGTTTGGTTAATTGTTGATTGATAATGGTCAGGACATGGGTCGAATCTTGAAGGCGTTGTTGGGATTTATTATGAGTCATGTGGCGGATGAGATCGCATACCGCCTCCGGAACGGAATCAGGAAAATCAAAGACAGGATCGGACTGATCGAATGCCAGTTTCCCCATGATGGACGTTTTTGGCAGGCCGGCGTAAGGCACGGTGCCGGTCAGCATTTCGTACATCATGAATCCTAAGCAATAGAGATCGCTACTGATATTGAGCAGCTCTCCCTTTGCGATTTCCGGAAGCAAATACGGTAAGGGCCGCAGCAGTTCCACGTCACAATTGGATAAAATATCCATCAGGATCCACGATAACCCCAGATCCATGACCTTGATCTGACCTTGAGGGCCGACTAAGACATGGCCGGGATGAAGGGTCCCGTGGATGATGCCTTGAAAATGCGTATGGACGAGGACTTCCGTAATCTCCCGAGCCAGCATGAGCATGTCTTGGACGGGCATTGGGCCTTTATCATGAATTATCTGTTGGAGGCTGGGAGCATCGAAGAATTCCATAAAGATGACGGGGGTATCGTCTTCTTCTTCGACTTTAAAAATTTTAATGAGATTCGGGTGATCGATAAGGAGAAGGGGTTTTGATTTTTCGATGAAGGTCTTGCCCAGAATTAATCGACCGTTGATATGGGAATGGTAGACCTTGATCGCCACTTCTTGCCGCAACCCGAGATCATAGCCGTAATAAATCGTGCCGGTTTGCCCCTTTGAAATTTCTCCTTGAATCTCAAATTTTCCGGCGAACAGTTGTTTCTTCATGAGAGTTTTCAAAATAATTTTCTGCCTTGTGTGCGGTATAAGGGGGTGGTGTGTACTTCAGTGAGACGAAATCTTCTCCGGCATTGACGGTAGACCTATGGCATTCCTGCTCATCTTTTCGGAATGGTGCAGGACTTTCTTGAATGCCAGGAATTCTTTGGCGTTGATCCCTGAGACCTTAGGGCTCGCGAAACAATAACTTCCCATTTTCACATCCCATCTTCAGGCCAGCTTGGGCCGATTTTCACTCACACAATCCTCAACGTCGGCCATGCGACGCCTCCGGTTGTGCTCCCTCAGATCGACCCAATCTGCCTCAAATCTTGGCGCCAATTCAGGGAAGTTATTATGTCGCGAGCCCTAAGGAAGCAAGTCGGCTACAAGAATTGACATTGCAGGCAGGTTGAGTGGGGAGACTGTTTCTGGAGGAGTGAGTACCTTCTGTTCTTGATAAGGCAGGGACGAGGAACGATCCCTGACAGGAAGGCTGAACAC
>CBDUWS010000388.1:0-2412 GCA_965370985.1 uncultured bacterium | reverse complement strand
CTTTTCCTGAAGACTCAAGGGATTATTAGGAGTTTTCTGAGACATCTCGATCCCGCAAATTACCCTTTATGATGCGAGGATCGCGGGCACAATGAAATAGCCCGAACACCACAATCTCATGACCTTCTATCTTGAAATACAGAGCATAGGGAAAGCGTTTTAGCAACCGACGTCGGAATTCATGATGTACTTTTGGATAGAGCAAAGGTTTTCGGGGAATCTCACTGGCGAAGGCACAAAATATTCGAAGGAATTCTTCTCCAAGACCTACAGCTTTCTCTTCATACCATGTATAGCCGTCCATAACATCTTCTTCTACTTCAGGAGGGTAAGCGTAACGAATATGTCATTTTCTGTCTTTTATCTTTGCCTGAAGTTCTTCCAAAGATAAAAGATTTCCTGGTGTAGACTGGTAATGTTTTTGCCTTCTATCGAGTTCTTCCAGGTGACTCTGTGGAACTGATACTTGAGTTTCCTCGGAAGCAATACTATCCCATAGCTCTTCAACCAATAAGATTTTTTCCGGAGTACTCAAAGGCATGATTTCAGGAATATCGGTGATATGCATGCTTTGTCTCCTTTCTTCTCTCGAGTCATCACGATTTCGTGAATTGGTTGTACAGAGGCTCTCACTATGACGATCTTGTTTTGTCTGAGTCCGTGGTTTTCAGTTTGCACAGTATACGGCTAGATAATTTCTTTGACAATGAACTGCGTCATCTGTCGTCTTCAAAAGACTTGAGCGCCATTTAGCCCTTTGCCCATCGTGGCTGGCAGGTCACATAGGTTTCCGTGCGTACCCATTCCTGTAATGCATACACTGAAGTGAGGATATGGCTTGACTGTATACAGCATGTCCTCGAGCTGGCTGGGAAGAAAGTTTGAGGTAAACCAACGCCTGCAACTGTTGTTCAAATCGCTGCCGCATCGTATCGATCATCCTGCACACGACATGGGTTGTCAGTGAAATGATGCGCATGTTACACGGAAAATAGATATGCCGTTTGCATTCGCCTATCTGACGAGCTGCGTCTGCGTGGGGATTTGGCTCAGGATATTTGAGCGGACTTGATAGAGGCCCTGGTATCCCGCCCCCTTGGCAAAGACGAGGCCTTTTTCCCGCTTGCCTAGTACTAATTTCCCAACGTTTTTTCCCTGGCGATTCCGGCCTTGAATGGTGGCTGTCGGTGTATCTAACCCATGTTGAATTGATGTGGAGGAGCTCGCTGGATGAGAGATTTCAGCCGGAAGATCGACGACGCGACTGACGAAGAGGTTCACCATTTGCTGGTCTAATTCTGCGGTTGGATTGCCATCGAGTACCCATTCCTCATTCTGTTGAATGAGGACGTAATGTTCTTGTGGCGTGGTGACTTCCAACATTACGACATCCTTCATTTCCATGCCGAATAATCGTTTATCCTGAAAATGAAAGGCCCCTTGCGTCATAGGCTTGAGAATGTTTGGGGAGATTTCATAGAGCGGCCCATTTTTGGAGGTGATGGCATAGGCTTTTTCTCTATCCTGAAATTGATACAGACTGACATGGTGGGTCCGTGACCCTTCCAGAATCGTCACACCAACATGGGTTCGATTCGGTTGGCCGAGAATTCGTTGTTTCTCTTCTTCGGAATCCACAAAGCCTGTGGCGCTCAGCCCGCTTAAATCCATGAGCAATGTGCCAACTACGATTTTATCGGCTGGGCCTTTCGTCGGACTTTTGAACACCCATTGAGGGGATAAACTATGAACTCCGGCTGCCCGAGCCATGACCATGGTCGTGTCGGCTTGTTGAATATGCACTTCTTGGACTCGTTCACGATCAAAGAAGAGGAGGTTTTTCAAGCGAAAGTCTGCCAATGTTTTTTGGGCAAAAGTCATCACGTCCAAGGTGGTCAAGACTACTTGATTGTCAGCTTTGATCTGGACATATAGCGACGGCGCAAATGGCCCACGATCACCTAGTGCGATGACTTGAGTGGTGGTGGGTGTCTTGAGCGTGAGGGTGAGGTACGGTGGATCTAGTCCATACGTGGCTAAGGTTGATGGTCCATCTTCAATGATCCGTTTTATTTTTCCAATGGTGAGTGCTCGTAATATACGTCGGACTTCCCGGTTGTCTGCGGGGAATCGCATTGGCTTGGTGATGGTCCACCGCCATTTTTCATCTCTCTCTAGGTGAATGGTTTCAGTGGCCGTGGCCCAGGTAATCTGGGATATGGCCCGATCATCAAAGGGGAGCAGTTGCCGTTCTTGAGTTTCTTGTTTTTTGTATTGACGGGTTTGGGGAATGTCGACAAAAAGGATATAAACCCCTAATCCGAGGACGACGAGTGCTAACACGATGGTGATCCGAAGAGGGTTGTTCAGCATGTTATAGGCTTCGCCGCCTTTTCCATACGGAGAGGCCTA
>CBDUWS010000387.1:0-2415 GCA_965370985.1 uncultured bacterium | reverse complement strand
TTCTCTAGGTTACCCAACAACGGATTCAGCGGATTTTTTATTTCGAAGACGCTGGAGAGTGGCTTCAGATCGTAGGACATGACGGATAATGGCTTCACGATCATCTGGAGCTATTTGAGTGAATTCAAGGGCAATCTCGAAGCCCGATTCTTCTCCATGCTGTGCAGCTTCAATTCGAATGATCTTTCCTACCGCCTGCATTGGGATGAACGGTCGCAAGATCAGCCGCAACACCAGAAAGGAATCAACAGGGAATTCCTGTGCTGAAAAAAATCGAATCCCGGACCCACTGAGATTAACTTTCGCTAATTCTGGGATAGCCCGTTTAAGGTTCTTGTCTTTTCCCAAGGTCCGAAGAATCGACGTGAGCATCCAATCAATACGTGTGACCATTTGTAACAGCAACGGATCACGAATGGTCAGATCATTTTCATCAACCATGGCCTTGACGAGATCCGGGGATACTGCCAATTCTTCCCATTGCCACTGACTGAAAGATGCCGCATCAAGCTCAACAGGCTCATAAGAAAAGGCGAGCGGCAATTCAATCCAGAGACAAACTGGGACATCTGCACGACAATCCTGACGACGATCTTCAGAAGCTATGATGCCATTATCCATCTTTTGTCACCTTTAAATCTTCAAACATTGTCCTTATCGCAACCTAAACCGTCATGATAAAAAAGGTCCAACAGGAAGGACTGGTTAAACACCAAGATCATTTATGATTCCACTTTGCCTTGAAGAGTCCGGATTTCAACAAGAAGATCACGAGCTTGTTCGGCAGCCCCATGAATTTTCTCTAATTGTGGCTTGAGTTGGGTATCTTCACAACGACGGAGGGCTAATTCCGAAAACACCACAATAGGCAACAGTTTGTTTGAAAGCGAATGTAATAATGTTCCAATTGATGAAGAATCTCCTGTGGTGCCAGGTACTGGGTTTTGTGATGCAACCGTATGAGGAGATGTCATATATTTCCTAAAGTACTAACAATATGATCAACGACATACTTGCCACACTATTTCATGCCAATTTCCTCGCCCTATGTCCCAATCGCAATTATTGTACCTAAATTCTCCTAATAAGACTCTCCATAAATTTTTAAGAAAAGAGGGTCTAATATTTGAAAAAGAATAGAGAGACATGCCTTTTTAACTGACAATATTAACTCCACTCGTCAAATAGTTGACAGAACAATGCGTAGAATTGGATTGGGTTAATAGACTTATTGGAAAGAATCAAGAGGATACAGGAGAAAGGGATTTTACCGTCATGAAGATTCAAAAAGTCGCAGGAGTCAGATGCTCAGACGATATCGGGCTTGAACCGGATTCTGGCCGGCCCACTGACGTTTTAACCCCTCAAGCCTGCGACGATGCTGTTGAGCTTCTCCAAGCTGTTGCTGCGTGAGGGTTTGCACTTCTCGAATGCGAGTCATGATCCATTGGTCGTATTGCATGAGTTTCTTGGCAACATCCCGAGAGATGGTATCAAGAGAACCGGCACAGGCCCGACGATCATAGAGCTGAGCAACAGAGTCCCACTTCCCTTGGGTAGCCGCCTCCATTGCCATGCTCGTCAATTGTTCGAATTCACTTTCTCCCTCATTCACCTGGCTCATTCCGTTACATCCCTACAGCTTGTGGTTTTGCCCCTTGGATGGCTAATTCCTGCCAGGCTTCCCTGATTTCGCTCATACATCGTATAGGACCTTCTAAACGGCCAGGTTCATTTTTGAGATTGGCTTGAGTCAATTCAAATTGAATATATTCGTACAAACGTCGCAAGTCTTTCGCAACGTCTCCCCCTTCTTCCATGTTCAAAGAAGCCGATAGCTCCCCAATCACCCGAAGCGCTCGATCAAGAAAACGGGCTTTATCCTGAAAATTGAGCGCCACAATACCTTCTTGGGTCAATTTCATGGAAGAAATCGCCCCGTCATACAATAAGACCACCACCTGTACTGAAGATGCCGTCGAAATCTGTGTTGTTGCATAGGCCTGAGCACCTACCATCATGTGTTTCCCCTTCTTAGGAATTAGCTATTCGATGACAAGGACGCTAAGGCATCCAATTGACCCTGTAAGACCCCCAGCAACCCATCCAAATTGGCAAATTTTATTCGTTGTTGTTCCTCATAACGACTGAGTGCCGCTTCTTTTACCGCAATCTGTTGCGTAAAATTATCAATTTGCTTAGTCAGCGAATTTTGCCTAAGGCTCAGAACCCCTGATTCCACATCATCCAATGCATCAACGGCATTAACCATGAGTTCAGCAATCCCTTCGGCCCCTGTTGTGGGATTCTGAATAAATAAATCTCGCACAGCTGAATAATTTTCGCTGAGGGCGGCATCGAGCGTGGCTTCGTTCAGTTTGATCGTACCGTCACCAGGTTGTGTTTCAAACCCGA
>CBDUWS010000386.1:0-2416 GCA_965370985.1 uncultured bacterium | reverse complement strand
CGCTCCACTTTCCGTTCGGCTTCTTTCAGAACGTCATAGGCCTCTTGAAGACGAAGGTGGTCGGTGCCCACCGTTGGATCTTCAACCTTCACACGACACGTATCGCGTACCGTCTCGGCTTGGAGGATTCGCGCCTCCATTTGATCATATTCTTTTTGTTCTTTATACGAGAGTTTTTTGGGCTTTGCCCCTCGCAACCCTCCCTTTTGTGTTGGTGAAGAATTGAGCTCCTTATTGCCTCCCTGCAGTTGACGACGGAGCCATGATTCCCATTGTTCATAGGTCGCAAAGTGTCCATGAGCCCCCTTGTCGTCCAACCCCACAAACTCAGTGCAGACCGTTTCCAGCATATAGCGATCATGCGTGACTAAGATCAATGCACCAGGAAATTCCTTGAAACTTTCCTCTAAGGTTTCTCTTGTTGGAATATCAAGATCGTTTGTTGGCTCATCCACAATGAGAACATCGGCAGGCTGTAACATGAACCGTGCGATCATTGCTCGTGCTTGCTCTCCGCCGGATAACCGCTCGATGGGAAGATCCAGTTGCTCCGGCTGAAAACAAAATCGTTTGGCCCACCCCGCTAAATGGATGGTCTGCCCTCGATACGTGACGGAATGGCCCGTATCGGACAACGTGCGTCGCAAGGTCATCTTGGGGTCTAAGTGCTCACGATGCTGATCAAAATGCACCACCTGTAAATTGTCCGCATACTTGATGGTTCCTCCATCAGGGTCCAATTCCTTTGCCAGGATTTTCAGCAGCGTGGATTTGCCCGAACCATTATGCCCGACAATACCAATCGCTTTCCCCGGAGAAATCATCATCTCAAGATTATGAATGATTCTACGAGAACCAAAGCTTTTATTCAGGCCTGTCACTGCAATCAACTGCTTCGTTTTTCGTCCAGACCCCACAAAATCAATGGAGACATCTTGCTGACGTAAACGAGTCGTGGTTTCCGCCAATTCCACCTGTAAGGCCTTGGCCGTCTCGACTCGATATTTGGCTTTTGTCGTCCTTGCTTTGGGTCCGCGTCGAAGCCAGGCCTCTTCACGCCTGACTTTGCCCGCCAGAGATTGCGCCTGTTGTTCCTGCCCGTGCTGAAACGCTTCGCGTTTTTCAAGAAACTCTGAGTACGTCCCCGGGAATGCTAATATCCCATCAACATACCGGCTGTTGAGTTCAGCAATGTTGTTGGTCGTGTGATCTAAAAACCATCGATCATGGCTCACAAGGACCCAACCCCATGGCGCTTGCACCAGTAATTGCTCTAACCACCGAAGCCCTTCTTGATCTAAATGGTTGGTGGGCTCATCCAGCAGCATGACATCGGGGCTCTGCATCAAGCCACAGGCAATGGCCAGACGCTTTCTCCACCCACCCGATAACGACGCGACATGTTGTTCCATCTCAGTAAAACCGGTACGACCAGCTATTTCATAGGCGAGAATCTGGATTTCGCTTTCCGACACACCACCGGCCATGGCGCACTGATGGAGAACTTCCCCTACTGTTTCCCATTTCCCGAAATCGGTTTGTTGAGGGACATAGGCAACTCGTAGACGTTGACGTTTCGTCACCGTTCCTTCATCAGGTGTCTCTAAGCCCGCCAGGATTTTTAACAATGTGGATTTTCCCGACCCATTCGGACCAATAATCCCGACATGGTCGGATTCGGAAACCCCGAACGACACTCCTTGGAATAAGCGTTTAGCCCCGAACGATTTTTGAATTTTCTGTGAATAAATTAATGCAGCCATTATCCTCTCAATCAGGTAACTACTCAGGTTGATAGCCTGAAGGCCGAAGGCTTTTAGGGGCCAATCATGCGTGATCATCCAACACGTCGGGTATTATAAGTCCTTTAGTCTTCAGCCTAAATACCTGAGTTACGATTCATGAACCTCAAAACACATCCTCAAATGATTCCTGTTCTGCCACCTTGTATCGGATGGCTGGAAACGCAAGAACTCTTAACACAAATCAATAAAAGCCAGTCACCCTTTATGACCCTTGCCGCCGATCAACATTATACCGACGGTCCCGACCCTCATCGACCAGTCATCTTAGTATCGTTCGTCACCTTATGTTTCAAGGAAATATCCCACAACGCCAAAGATGTATTGTCAGACCTCGTTCTCTATCTCCAAGGGCAAATGAACGAGTTACTCCAAAACGTCAGTATGTTGCTGAGCACGTCGCTTGATCTGGAAATTATCTTAGAAATTCGATCCACGCAATTCCATCACCATCACATTCAGGGGTGGAGCCTCACGGTCATGATGGTGGCTTCCGGGCAAGAGTCTCATACGGTTCGTGGAACCTGGGGTTACGGCATTCATGCCCTCATTGATGGCTTGACCGCCTATGCGCCTCACCAGGCCTAGGAGCCTGTCCGAGATAAGACGGATCT
>CBDUWS010000385.1:0-2422 GCA_965370985.1 uncultured bacterium | reverse complement strand
AAGTCCGAGGATCCTGACACCCATGGGAAATCCAGAAGCGGAAAATTTTTGAAGCAGCAACATTCTCATGGTTGAAAATGACATGCCCCGTGCCTCCTGACGGTTTATCGAAGCCAAGGTTTAACGATAGTCAGTAGCGGCCAGCCACTTTCGATGATAAATCCGAAGTGCGAGACGGCCATGGAAGATCGGTGGTATTGCGTAAACCCTCCATTCTCCAGTGGGATGACGAAGACCTTCCTTGAGCACCTTTAAGGTACAGAGAACCTTAATCTTTTATCGATGAGATACATCCTGTATCTCTTTCAATACATCGCGTTTTCCCTACAGCAAAGAATTCCTACCAATAACGATCCCCTCTCTTGATTTTATCTTAGAAAATCAATCGGTTGAATGATTCTCTTCTCGCCGATAGCCAACAGAACCTCTTTGGCATCAAGGTTGCTCTTTTATTTGAACCAAGAACAGATCAGAAACGACTGACCCAATAGAAAGGCCAGATCATGGAAGGTATTTTGTACGTCACCCTCAGCGGAGTAAGTCTTGTGGGACTATTGTCGATGTTTTGGTTGTGGCGCCCTTAAGAGCTGCTCTCTAATATGAAAAGAGGCCGATACCATGCTTTCCCTAACTGCTCCCATGCTCCCGATCGAAACGGTCAATTGGAACGCCTTATTGCCCACCTATCCATATCGATTTTATGGACCGGGCTATCTGTATTGCGTCCGGTGCGAACATTATATTCGGTTGGTTTCTGTCTCAAACAATGAAGTCTGTTGTTCCGACTGCACCAAGGTCCTGGCAAATTCTATGGGATAAAAGATGAACAACACCATGTCTATCAGTCGATCATGTGAAGAGGGAATGTATCTCATACGAGAAGGCGATTGTTTGTGGCGAGTGAATGAGGACGGGATGGTTGACTGTAGCGCCCGGGGCCATACCCGTGCGTTCGAACTTCTTACCTTCCTTCAACAATGGAAAACCCCATCCCGTCGTCCAAATTAAAATTTCCACTGCAAGATTCTTGGAATTGAATGACCGCACCCTCCTTACTTTGCCATTCCTTGTAAGCCTCTTATCCCGCCCTGTCTATTGAGCATCCAAATCTGCCGGTTTTTTCTTCAAATTAGTCGATAGCAGCCTCTTCAGTAGAATAAGGGCGAGAACAGACCACAAAATGCAACTTCATGGTTTCTTTAGAACATTCGCCTGAGAAACGTATTGTTTTCTCCCTACTGCTAGTTGGGAGCATGTATTATTGGACAAGCCCGTCACGGGTTTGTCCTCGAATGACTTTCGATTGTCATCAATCAGGGGACGAGTGATTCGATTGAAGACCTCACTGGGTCTTCAAATCAGGCCGATTCTGATGTAAAGGGGAAATTTTGTCCCCTTGAACACTAGGACGAGTCTTGAGTCCCGGGCGCGAAGCCTTATCAGTCCGCGCCGGTGGTCGTGTGGTCAATTGGTCCTTGGGGGTTACTTTAAATGCAAGGGTGTCCGGCCGTTTTTGAAGGCCAGGAGGAACAGTGGAAGAACCCTTTCGCAGCTTTTCGACTCGGTCGATTTCACTAGGAGTCAGAGTTCGAGGTTGGCCGGACGATTGCACTGATTTTTTAGAACCCGCAGAAGGATTCGCAAGCACATCCTGTAGATTCATGCCTAAGGCCGCACCCAAGGCCGCGACTGTAGCAGCAATTTTTTTCGTCCTATTGAGCGAGGTAGGATTCTTAGAATTGTTTTTCATGATTGTTTCCTCTTGAATGGTGAGTAATCCAGGCTTCCATGACTTTAAGATGTAACTCCAGGCGCTCGTCAAGATCCAGGGGTTCATTCAGGTGATGTGCCTCACAATGACGGGCAATCACGAGATCCATATCCAACCATTCCTCCAATGCCTGCTGGATGGATGCTTCGTCACTAAAGGTCTGCTTCGTCGTCGCAAAGGCTTCTTCATTGCCTTCGACCTCCTGGGCCAAGACATCCAATAAACGATAGACCACTGACACATAGCGGTCCCGCGCAAACAGGAAAGGCGCAACACCTTGGGCAGTCAGAAAATCTTCGACAGTCCCTTTCTGCCCATACACGCCTTTCGTTTCTGGATGAGGGGTCGCGTACCTAAAGGATTCCTGCCCTTCACTCGTCAGCGTTTGCCCCAAGGGATATAGGCGGCAGACCAAGGGCCGATCCGCATGAACACGACAGTCTCGATTCGTCAAAAACACACAGGCACCGCTCGGTTGATTTGTTAAGTAGGGCTTGCCGGGCTCTAAACAGGTTCCGATCAGGTCCGTGGTGGAGAGCCCTTTATTTCGAGCCAACCGGGCGACCTCATACGGGTTCACCTGCATGCGTTTGTCATAACAACACCGCGAACATTGGTGACAGGTATAGGAAAAGGGGCTCTCACGGGTGA
>CBDUWS010000384.1:0-2425 GCA_965370985.1 uncultured bacterium | reverse complement strand
TTGGCGTGTGACACCAACTCGGCTTGCTTCCTTATCTAAAGAATCAATTATCCAAGTAGGGAAGTCTACATTGATTCTTTTCTGAGCTTGGTTGCTGCGTAGCCTTGACCGTTTCAGAGAGGTGCTGAGTCGACTCAGCAAGGACTTGTAAATTTCGAAGCACGGCATCTTGTAGGGTATGCGATGCCATGAATTCCTCATATCCTTGAGCCGTGTTCTCTTGAATCCTGTCGATGCAGTTCACGATGTGATTCAGGTAGACTGAATCATCCTTCATAATGGTACAGCCTCACGAAGAACACGATCGCGAAGATGTGGATTGAGCGCCTTTTCCGTCACCACATCCACCCGTCGGCCTAAACTCTCTTCGAGTTCCAAAATCAACCCAGCAGGGAACCACGGAGTCGTGGTTGGCCCTTTTTCTATAAGCAGATCAATGTCGCTGTCCGGCGTGGCCTCCCCTCGTGCAACAGACCCGAAGACACGAACATTGAACGCGCCATGCTTAGCAGCAATTCGAAGAACATCGTCTCGCTTGTCGGTCAAGAGTGCCTGTAGTTCACTCATAATTTCTCCTCTGGGTTACAGAAATACCCCCACGGATCAATGATACATTCTTAGAATATAGAACCATGCCGCTTCAATCAAATCAACAATTTATCGAAATAACAGACTTCGGCCTGAGTTATCCCGCTAGTCTACAGACCAAAAGTCTACGTTGAAGGTTTTGCGAGTAAAGATCGGCCCAAGCTGGCCTAAAGGTGAGATGCGAAAATGGAAAGGTATTGCTTCACAAGCCCTAAGACCGCAAAAATGAACTATTTCATGGGAAGGACGGACAGGTCGGCGACAGAGACGAGAGGACCGGGGAAGATTCCAAGTAAGACCACACCGGCAACGGCACAGGCAAGGACCACGGAGACTTGTGGAGAGAGGACCAGACGCGTATGTTGCTCCTGTTCAGGTGACGGCTCACGCATGTACATCACCATCACAATGCGCAAATAATAGAAGGCGGAGATTGCCGCAAAGACCAAACCGAAAATGGCCAACCAGGCCAAATCGGCATTGACCGCCGCCATGAATAAGTAGAATTTCCCGATGAATCCAGCCGTGGGAGGTATGCCGGCCAAGGATACCATGAACACGAGCATGAGAAACGCCCCACCCTTATGCCGTTTGGCCAATCCCGTAAAGTCTTCAATTTCCTCACCCTCCAGGCCACCTTTTCGTAAGATCGCGACCATGGCAAAAGCCCCAAGGGTCATGAAAGAATAGATGGCCAGATAGAGCATGAGGCTGGACACGCCCCGAGCCGCTACGTCGGCCTCAACACCCACCCAACCAGCCACGACAACTCCAACCAAGGCGTATCCGGCATGCGCGATACTGGAATAGGCCAACATGCGTTTGACATTGGTTTGAACAATGGCCACTAAATTTCCCAACGCCACGGTGAGCAAACACACGGCTAAAATCAAGACATTCCAATTCGGCTTGACCCCGCCAAACGCTTCCAAGAGCACACGAAGGAATGCGGCAAAACTTGCGGCCTTTGAGGCTACCGCCATAAACGCCGTCACCGAGGTGGGAGCGCCTTGGTACACGTCCGGTGTCCACATATGAAAAGGCACTGCCGCCACTTTAAATCCAAACCCGACGATGATGAGCATCAGGGCCAAGAGCATCAGAGGATCCTCCATCCCTGGCCCATTCACAATTACGGCAATTTCGCTCAGCCGCGTGCTGCCAGTCACGCCGAATAACAGGGAGATCCCATAGAGCAAAATACCTGAAGAAAAGGCCCCCAATACAAAATATTTTGCCGACGCCTCAATCGACCGGGCGTCAAAGCGTTTAATCCCGGCCATGATATACAGCGTAATCGACATGAGTTCTATGCCCAGATAGATCGTGAGCAAATCGGTACCTGAGACCATCACCATCATGCCCACTAAGGCCAGCAACACAAAGGCATAATATTCCGCCAGTTCGATTTTTTCTTCTTTGAGATAGCTCATCGACAAGAGAATCGTCAGCCCACTGACAAGATACAGCAACATTTTCCAAAACACCGCATAGGAATCCACCACCACCAACCCACCAAAGGCAACAACAGTCTCGCCAAAACCTGCCATAGTGATAAGCCCACATACCACCAAGACACCCAGACTCATCCAAGCCAGAAAATCCTTTTTGCCTGTCGGGGTAATAGGGTCAAGAACCAGAATCAGGCAGGCAATTCCCACAATCAGCAATTCAGGAAGGATCGTGGCAAGATCGGCAAAAGGAATG
This sequence comes from uncultured bacterium, assembly GCA_965370985.1. GTDB lineage: Bacteria > Nitrospirota > Nitrospiria > Nitrospirales > UBA8639 > Nitrospira_E. The sequence goes on along the minus strand of CBDUWS010000384.1, from coordinate 130 downwards.
CTCATGGGGTTGCCTCGGAATCAAGATGGGTCATCGCGAGAGGAACCCCTTCCGTCATCACCAACACATGATCCGTGGCCACACCTTTTTGTTTCACGATAACGGATGCGGATTGTGAGGCAATCACGCG
>CBDUWS010000383.1:0-2431 GCA_965370985.1 uncultured bacterium | reverse complement strand
CCAGCCAATCGACGGTAGGTTCGTCTATAGCGAATCAGTGTCCTTCTGATTTATCCTATCTCCAACCAAACATGAAGAAGGCGTTACAATTTGTCAAATCCGCCTCGTTCAGAAACGCCATGCTCGCTTCATTGCAGGCCTCCATCCCCGAAGCTATCGCACAATCCGACGGGCTAACTCGACAGATCACATTTCTCAAACAGGAGATTGTCAGGCAAGAACAGGAGCGTGCTCATGCAGAAAAAGTGGCACGAGAAGGACTCACTGATCCTTCTCAACCACTCAAACCCTGCCGGCATGGTGGGGAAGGGGCATATTGCCATGCAATGGACCAATACCTCGTTTCCACTGCGGCAAATCTTGCCAACCAAGCTTTTTTAGAAGCGCTGCAATGTTATCAACGGGAAGGGGTGCGGTAAAGAAAGCGATGAAGAAAAAGTTCGCCAATCTTTTTCAAGACATTCCGGAAGATCTCAATAAAGAATTGGTGGAGAAATTGATAGAACAGGACTCTTTCCGCTTAGAACGCATTGTTTCCAGAGGCCATGCCTCACCGCCAAAATTTTGGTACGACCAGGACGAACATGAGTGGGTTGCCGTGCTCACGGGAAAAGCGCAACTCCAAATCGAAGGGGAGGAAGACCTGGTAACTTTAGGTCCAGGAGATACGTATGTCTTGCCGGCCCACACTAAACACCGCGTTGCATGGACTGAGCCTAACCACGATACCATCTGGCTCGCGGTTTTTTGGAAGTCAGAGTAAAGTGAGAAATCAGGCCGAATAAAAATTTTTCTTCGACACCTACCTGAAGCTTCACAAGCTCGTACCAACCCCTCGCAGCATGGGATGAAAAGTTCTAAAGAACGATTGGTGGAAGATCAAGCTCAACGATGACGACACACACCCTTATTTATGTCGCGGATCCCATGTGTTCCTGGTGCTGGGGGTTTTCACCTGTTCTTGAAGAGATGACACGTCGGTATCATGATCGGGTTTCACTTCAATTAATGATGGGCGGATTGCGCCCAGGAAATACGGAACGCTTTGATGGATCGAGACGTGCCTATATCTTGCAGCATTGGCATGCAGTGCATAAACGAACGGGCCAGCCGTTTAACTTCGAATTTCAGATGGGGCCGAAATTTACCTATGACACAGAACCGGCTTCCAGGGCTACTGTGGTGACTCGAAAGCTGGCTCCTGGGCAAGAATGGGATTTTTTGAAAAGTGTTCAGGAAGCTTTTTATGTACAGAATGCTGATGTGACCAAGGCCGAGGTCCTCGAAAATTTGGCGGTGAAATTGGGAATGGATGCCTTACAGTTTCGTCAAACCTTTCAAGACCCGCAGACAAAGCCGGTGGTATGGGAAGAATTTGATCAAGTGCGGCAATTAGGCGTGAGCGGCTTTCCGAGCCTGTTAGGTCGGCAGGGGGAATCGGTTTCCATGCTCATGCATGGGTATCAAGATTTTGAAAGTCTAAAAGTGTTGATAGAACAATTTCTTCAAAATGAGGCATGAGCGAACAATAGCTCATCCTTAGCAAATGAGAAGAGGGCGTTGAATAGAGTAGAATAAGGTTTGGGGTTTACTTGATTTTTATAGGAGGTGACGCAATGGGAAAGATGATGCAATGGACGGTGTTCGTTGGGCTGGTCAGTTGGCTGAGCGGTGGTGTGGCGGCTACTGCCATCGCAGAAATGGCCAAATGGAATCTGGATAAGGATCATACGACACTTGGCTTCGAAGTGGTTCACATGGTGGTGTCCAAAACCCAAGGCAAGTTTACGGAGTACTCAGGCACGGTGGAGATGGATGCTGAAAAACAAGAATTTAAAACGTTCGAAGCGGTGATTCAATCGGCTTCCGTCACGACGGATCATCAAAAACGAGATGAACACCTGAGAAGCGCAGATTTTTTCGATGCGAAAACCTTTCCAACTATGACCTACAAAATGAAAAGCTATACTAAGTCTGGCGATCAATTTACGGCGATTGGTGATTTCACCTTGCTGGGAGTCACCAAGGAGATGACGTTAGTCGGAACGTTTAACGGAATGGCTCAAGATCCGTGGGGCAACATGCGAGCAGGGTTCACTGCGGAGGGCACCATTAATCGCAAAGACTTTGGCATGAAATTCAGCAAGTTATTGGACAACGGTGGGTTAATGGTCGGTGATGAAGTCAAACTTAAGTTGGAAATTGAGGTCATCAAAGAAAAGAAAGCCGAAAAAGTGAAACATTAAGCGGAAGCATTTCTGCGGTCTGCAAGAACAATAATATTTTTGGCATTCCCGCGGTATTGGGCGGGAATCTATCCGAAGTTACTTAGGAGAAAGGTTCTGCCCACTCCCTGCCGGAAAAAATAAGATGGATTCCCAATGAAAAATGTTGGGAATGACGAAGAAATGGAAGATACCGTGAGATAGGT
>CBDUWS010000382.1:0-2438 GCA_965370985.1 uncultured bacterium | reverse complement strand
GTCAAGCGAAGACGATCCAACACCAACGCCCGCTGTTGACGCAACCCAGAAATCGTCCGTCGCATTTCAACAAGCTCAGCACGGCTTTGGGATAAAATTTCTTCGGCTTTCAATTCGGCTTCCTTGACGATGAGATCGGAATCACGTTCCGCGCCACGCTTCAGTTGATCAACAAATGATTGTGTCGAAATTAAGGTGCTGGTCAATGTAGATTCCGCTCGTTTCAGCTGCTCAAGTTCATTATCTTTGGACGATAACTTTTCTTTGAGCATCAAATTTTCTTTGGTGAGTTCTTCGACTGACTCGGCAATTTCCTCTAAAAACTGGTCGACTTGAGTCTTGTGATAACCCCTCCATTGAGTTTCCAGCACTTTGTGTTGAATATCTAACGGTGTAATTTTCATGACGATCCCCTTTCCCAGCAGTCCTTAGTGCATTCGAATCGCTAAATCCTTTAAAGATCCTACCACGGCGATTTGCAGAAACATAATTAATAGAATAGCAATGATCGGGGAAAAATCAAATCCCATGTTTCCCATCCCCAAGCGTTTTCGAATTTGATACAGGAACGGATCGGTGGCCCGTTGCAGAAACTGAACGATGGGGTTCCAGGGATCCGGATTCACCCAGGAAACCAAGGCTCGAATAATAATGACCCACATATATAACCAGAGGACCGTATCTAATATCGTGGCGATGCCTTCTAACATATTTCCTGCAATAAACATGACGCTCCTTTGTTGTTATCCAGTGGTTGGCCTATCGCCTTTGTCGGAAATTATCCTCTTCTGCCAAAGATGGCCGTACCAACCCGTACTATCGTAGCCCCCTCCTCAATCGCGACGTGATAGTCATGGGACATCCCCATAGACAATTCCGCAACCCCTCTATGCGTAAGGCTGCGTTGCGCAAGGGAATCACGTAATTGACGCAGCTCAGCAAAATAAGGCCTGGCATCATCCGGATTGTCGCTAAAAGGAGGAAGGGTCATCAACCCTCGAATGGCCACATGTGGAAGCCGGTCAATCTGCTCCATAGCTTCTCTCATATCATTACAGGCAAATCCCCCCTTGGTAGCCTCGCCTGCCACATTCACTTCAAGCAGAATCGCTTGTTGAATCCCTAATTTTTCGGCAATGGCATGTATATTATGCGCTTGATCCACACTTTCCACAGAATGAAGCAGGGTAAATTTCCCTACAATATCCTTGATCTTTCGACTTTGCATGCGCCCGATAAAATGCCAGGCCAGTCCTTGGCGTGGACCAACGGCCAGTATTTTTTCTTGGGCTTCCTGAAGTCGATTTTCTCCGAAAATTCTCACACCCGCTTCATAGGCTTCAATGAGCAGGCTGGTAGAGACCGTTTTTGTTGCCGCTACTAATTGGACGGTGGAAGGGTCCCGCCCCACTCGAAGAGCAGCCTGCCGGATGCCTTCTCGAATTTTCTGCACATTGTCAGCAATGCTCACAGAAAACGGTGATTCTTCCAACGGGGACACTGATGATGCTCAGACTAAGTATTGTAAACGGAAATGACTCTTAAGTCACAGGAACATGTTGATGGAATGTACCATGTACGGTGTGGAGAAGGCTTACCCTTCAGTTTTTCTATTACCTTTTTCCTTCTAACTTTTCTCACTTATTTCTCTGGCAGCATTATCCCACTCATCATGGTTCCGTTGACTTTTCCCTCTCGGCGGTAGGAAAAAAACAGATCGTCACGACAGCGGGTACACTCCTCTATTTGCTCAACTTGATGTTCAGGAATACCACTGGCGAGAATTTGATGCCAGATCAGTTTCTTCAGGTCCAACATACCTTTGCCTCCTGTAGTTTCCTGAAAGACACCGAGCCAATCAGGATAGCGAGTTTGCAAAGGTTCAATCACCTGGGCATCAATTTCATAACAACAGGGGCCTATCGAAGGACCAATAGCCATATGCATGTGGGCAACATTTGAGCCAAATTGATCCACGCACGTTTGAATGGTTTTGGGGACAATACCGCCGACAGCACCTCGCCAACCCGCATGAATCGCTCCAATGACCCCTGCTTGGTGGTCAACCAACAACACCGGAACACAATCAGCCGTCCGAACAACCAGCAAGAATTGCGGTTGGTTGGTGACCAACGCATCCCCTTCACCCTGCGACATCACCTCAGCCTTAACCGGGCCATCGAATACAGCCACCCGCGTACTGTGGATTTGCTTCAAACTCGCAATGAAGGGGAACGATGGAGGGCCAGTTGTCACTTCTCCTAGTTGAATAGAAGCCTGTAGTCCTGCCGTCACCTGACGTGTGCCAAAGAAATGGCGTATGGGAATCACCTCACTTGTGAATCCACAATCAGACAACACAGGGCTCACAGGCGTCAACCTTCCAAATACGTCCTTTGAGCTAGACTTTAGCTATCGGACTTTTTCCGCAAGAACGT
>CBDUWS010000381.1:0-2443 GCA_965370985.1 uncultured bacterium | reverse complement strand
GCTTCCTTTCGAATGGCACCCTTATGAATAAGCGACAACAAGAGTCGTGGAGAAAAAATGAGGCCGCCGGTCTGATTAAGGGTCTTCATCATTTGTTGGGGATACACCACCAATTTGGATAGCACCTTGGTTAACCGAACCAACATATAATCAAGCAAAATTGTGCTATCTGGAAGAATGATCCGCTCCACGGATGAGTGACTGATATCCCGTTCATGCCACAGCGCCACATTTTCCATGGCTGCAAGGCTATTGCTTCGAACGACTCGGGCCAGTCCGCAGAGATTTTCAGACGCAATGGGGTTTCGTTTGTGCGGCATAGCTGACGAGCCCTTTTGCCCTGGCGCAAAAAACTCTTCGGCTTCTAAGACTTCGGTTCGTTGCAAATGACGGATTTCCGTAGCAACTTTTTCAATACTGGCGGCAATCAGCGCCAAGACAGAGAGAAAGGCTGCATGACGGTCCCGCTGAATGACCTGATTGGAAATAAGTGCCGGCTTTAAACCCAATTGCCGACAAACGGTTTTTTCCACGGATGGAGGCAAATGGGCAAATGTCCCCATGGCTCCCGATAATTTACCGACCGCGATATCCACCATCGCGGATTTTAGACGATGTTGTTGGCGCTCAAATTCTTGAAACCAAATGGCTACTTTCCACCCGAAGGTGATCGGTTCACCATGAATCCCATGAGAACGCCCAACGGTCATCGTTTCTTGATGAGCAAACGCCAAATCTCTCAATGAATGTAATAAGGCCTCGATATCCTCCATGAGCAAACTGGACGCTTCCACCATTTGCAATGCCAAGGCGGTATCCACAATATCAGATGAAGTGAGGCCGGCATGAAGAAAACGCGCGTCTTTCCCTGCTTGTTCGGCAATAGATTCCAAAAAAGCAATGACATCATGTTTGGTGACTTGTTCAATGGCGGCAATGCGGGCAGGGTTAATAGAGACCTTTTTTCGAATGCGCTTCGCGATCCCACGAGGAACTTGACCCATTTGTTCCATGGCCTGACAGGCTGCCAATTCCACTTCAAGCCAACATTCATATTTCCGTTGTTGGGCCCAAATAGAACCCATGCGGGGTAGCGTGTAACGATCAATCATAGGCTAACGTGGGTATCAGGAGGCAGGCTTTGATTGGAATATTTTAGGTTGAGCAGATAGCATTTTCATCTGATTGCGTTTTTCAGTCAGGCGTTGGTCGTCACGTAGAATATGATCTAATATTCCATTCACAAATCGCTGGGTTTCATCATCGGCAAAGCGCTTGGCCAGTTCAATGGCTTCATTAATCGTCACCGCAGCTGGGATATCCGGTTCCCATAACAGCTCGTAAATGGCACATCGAAGAATATTTCTGTCCACCACCGGCATCCGATTAATCGACCAATCTACTGCAAATTTTTGAATGAGGGAATCAATGTCTGCCTGATGATCTTTCACGCCTTGAAGCAAGCTGCTGGCAAAGGCTCGGACATGTACGGATGCCGATTGATTCTCCCAAAATTTCTCCTCCCAGGCCGCATGCTTTGTTTGAAATTCTTGTTGAAACAGCAGTTGTAAGGCCAGTTGTCTGGCCAGTCGGCGAGACGACCCACCCTTAGTTAAAGGGGCCTGGGGAACATCTGATGGAATCGTCATGGTCATGAATCGGAGTTATCGTAAAAACCCAGGTTGGCGAACGTTGGCTTTTTGTAATTGTTTCAGTAAAGAAACCATTTCTATTGCCGTTCGAGCAGCATCAGCACCTTTATTCCGTTCGGATGAGGCAGACCGTTCCATCGCCTGTTCAACCGTATTGGTTGTGAGAACACCGAAAATGACAGGGATTCCGGTTTCCAAGGCTACGGATCCGATTCCCCGGCTTGTTTCCGAGCTAATATACTCAAAATGAGGGGTTTCACCACGAATAACCGCTCCTAAACAGATGACGGCATCAACCTGTTGCGACTGGGCCAATGCTTTAGCGGCTAAGGGCAATTCAAACGCTCCAGGAACACGGACATGCTGAATCTGTTCGACGGCAGTCCCCAACTGATGCAACGCTTCTTCTGCTCCGGCCAGTAATCGGCTGGTGACGGGTTCATTAAACTTACTGACAACAATGCCGATGGAACAATCCTTCCCATCGAGATTTCCTTCAAAAACTGGCATGCTGTTTAGTGAATCCGTAGAGACCTTGTTCTGTAGAAGGACTAAGATAGCATGTGTGTACCACTTGCTAAAGGGTTCGCGCAAGAACCCTAAGAAAACCGCAAGTCCTGTTAGGGTCTGTCCATACATAACTTTGACAAAATCGCGCCAAGATTTGGGCTGGATTTGGACGGAACGATTGAGAACAAGCCGAGGCATAGTAGAGCTATGTGGAGGTTTGTTCGATTGAGATCCGTTCAAAGATGGCCCGAAGATTGGATGCGAGATGTCAAAGTTATGTA
>CBDUWS010000380.1:0-2447 GCA_965370985.1 uncultured bacterium | reverse complement strand
ACCCCTGGGCAATTTGATGTCATTGCTGAACTGGAAGGAACGGAGGGCCTCACGTGTGCACAATTGTCAGAACATACGTTGACCACAAAGGGAACGCTGACAGGAGTGTTAGACCGTTTAGAACATAGAGGGTTGATAGAGCGTGGACAGGTTGGAGGGGATCGTCGAGCGACCAGGGTGCAGCTTACCTCAAAAGGCATGGATCTGTTCCAACAAGTTTTTCCAGTTCATGCGGAATTCATGCGTCCTTTTTTTGCTCAAGCTTTGAATGCGTCAGAAGTTCAGGTCGCCAAGAGGTTGCTCCGTCGCGTTCGAGATAGTTTCGAATATTCCCAGAGACCACCAGCAACGGTGTTGACTCGTGCAGATCAAAAATCGAGGAGGATGGATTCCTCCAATTTACTGAAAAAACATGATCGTAGATTGACGTCAGTCCGAATAACAAAACGCCAAGGTCAGAAAAGCGTGAAAGGAGAATGAGATATGGCTGTTCAAGTGTATGGAGTGAATCATGTGGCGATTGAAGTCGACGATGCGCAAAAGGCCGTCGAATTTTATGCGGATGTGTTTAATCTGGAAATGCTGCGAGGTGGTGAAGGGGCAGCCTGGTGCAAGCTCGGTGAGCATCAATTTCTCGCGATCTTTGAAGTGAAGGAGTTGCAACCTGATCGGACAAAACATTTTGGAATCATGGTTCGTGATGAAGTCCAGATCAATGAAGTTCGAGAAAAGATCATCAAGAAATATGGCTTAGACGTTCATCCAGATTTTCGCTGTGATTTCCGAGATCCGTGGGGCAATCGCATTCAAGTTGGTGATCTGCAAGATGAGTCGTTGGTTTGGTTGCTACCGTATCGGGAAGTCCAGGATATAGGAATAACGTTTGCCTCAAAAGGGCCTTCATCCTGAATGGCACATTCCAATTTGATAATTAAAAACCAATAGCTGAAGTATGAGGTGTCAATCATGCATAAAAAACTGAGAAAGATACAAACCATTATCGAACCGACTCCTGTGGTTGAAGGAGCCGGCGTGCGGCTCAAGCGAAGTCTTGGTGGAGAGAAATTGAATTATCTTGATCCATTTCTGCTCTTCGATCATTTTGGATCACCTAATGCTGAGGACTATCAAGCAGGGTTTCCCATGCATCCGCATCGCGGGATTGAAACCGTGACCTATATGCTGGCCGGGGAAGTGCAGCACCGGGACACTCTGGGCAACGCCGGGAGCATTGGGGCAGGGGACGTGCAATGGATGACGGCGGGAGGGGGCATCCTGCATGAGGAAATGCCCCAGGTGCGTCCGGAAGGCAATGGCGGATTTCAGCTCTGGGTGAATCTCCCGGCTAGGCTCAAGATGACCCAACCTCGATATCAGGATATTCCATCGCCAGAGATACCCGAAGTCACCACTGAGGATGGGGTCAAAATTCGAGTGCTTGCCGGAAATGTGGCAGGAACGGATGGAGCCGTCACTGGAATAGCAGCCAATCCGACCTATCTGGATGTGTTCATTCCGCCTGGACGTTCCTTTACACAATCTGTTCCTCAAGGACACACGGCCTTTGCCTATGTGTTCGAAGGGGAAGCAGCATTTGTCGAGGACGATGAAGGATCACAAAAATTGATTGCACATACCAAACTGGTTGTGTGGGAGGATGGGGATTTGGTGAAGATCGTGACAGGGGAGAAAGCAGTTCGGTTGTTACTTATTTCCGCCCAGCCTTTGGGTGAACCGATTGCCCGCTATGGTCCCTTTGTCATGAACACTAAAGACGAAATTGCACAGGCACTATTGGATCTGAAACAAGGGACCTTCATTTGGCAAGAACAGGCACGATCATGATACAAGCCCAATTTCCTAATGAACAAACAACAGACGGTCAATATGATCGTCAAGAAGATGAATGTCGGGATTGGGTGACAGATGATGGGAGCTCTGGCTATTCCGCGACCAAAGGACGCTATCATCTGTATGTCTCATGGGCTTGTCCGTGGGCACATCGTACGATCATCGTTCGGACTCTCAAGCGATTGGAAAATGTTGTGGGTATGACGGTGGTAGATCCCATTCGAGATGACCGGGGATGGGCTTTTCGAAATGGACCAGGGCATAGCACAGATCCCGTCAATGGGTTTCAGTTTCTGAGGGAGGCCTACATCGCAACCAATCCTGATTACCAATCGCGTGTGACGGTGCCGGTGTTGTGGGACTCCGAAACACGGAGAATTGTCAGTAACTCCGATGACGATATCATGCGCATGTTCAATCAGGCCTTTAATCGGTTTACCGACAGCCCAATCGACTTGTATCCGAAAGATTTGCGGCCGGAGATTGATGCGCTGAATGGGTTTATTTATGAGAATATCAATAATGGGGTCTATCGGGCTGGGTTTGCGACGTCCCAATCGGCATATGAACAGGCGGTAACAAAGCTGTTTGACGCG
>CBDUWS010000379.1:0-2452 GCA_965370985.1 uncultured bacterium | reverse complement strand
TCCATAACGCCTCCATATAATATTATTGGCAATGTACCATGTTAATTGGCAATGGACAATCCCAGCTACTTTGATGCCCGATTTGATGAAGTTGTCCATTTGAAGTCTGCGTGTAAGGGCAAGTATTGGATTGCAGAGGTGGATCGTGTGCGCAGGCGAAAGCGGCTGCGGCTAGGCGGCGAACAGGTGTCGCAGCATTCTTTACTTGTATGTCAAAGATCGGAAACTCATCATCCTTCACTCGTTCATGAAGAAAACACAGAAAATACCTCAGAAAGAAATGGACAAAGCCTTGAAAAAACTGAAGGAGGTCACAGAATGAAACGTCCTACTTTTGAAGAAACGAGAAAGAAAGCGTTAAAAAACACGGAGATCAAGAAGGAATATGACAGCCTGGGGCCGGAATACGACCTTATACGACAGTTGCTTCGCATGAGACTGGAATCCGGTCTCACACAGGAAGACATGGCGAAATTATTGGGAACGAAAAAACCTAACATTTCCAGGCTAGAAAGCCACGCATTCCAGCATTCCCCACGACTCAGAACGGTCAAAAGATATGCGGAAGTTGCAGGCTATGAAATGATGATAAAGTTTAAGCGCGTTCGCCCCCCCGCCAAAAAACGGACAGATTCAAGAACCAAGAAAGCACAGGTGTGACTTTTCTGGGGATCATTCTCTGACGTCCCTATGGCCTTACGGAAATGGGATGGTCATGTTAATAAACTTAGCCAAGTTTGACGCAAAAATTAATCAATGTCATCGTAAATCCTGGAAACCTGGGTGCCGGTATCGCGTCCGACATCAAAGGTCTCCGCCAGGGAATTGGTGCTGATATGCATCCTCGGCGTGTTGGATTCGTCGACCTTCTTGCCATTCACATACAACTCACCGGTTCCACCAAACTCTTTGGTCTTGATGAAGTTGAATTTCAGCTCTGTCCTGCCCTCCGCCAACGGTGGAGACACTATCGTGTAGTAAACGCCGTCCAAGAAGTTGTGGATCATACAGAAGTCATGGTTCGAGAAAGGGAGGCATACTCTTTTAAAACTTCCTCTCCATTTTAGGGAGAGGATAAGAGGTGGGTGACAGACGCACGGATTAGCACCATGCCCCATGAAGGATGTGTAGGCCTTCCTCGCATTAGTTCTCCCAATTGTTCATGTTGACTGTTGTCTATATCCCATATCTCGTGCACCGTTCAGCCGTCTTCACCCACCCCAACTTTCGTCCCTCTTCGGAACGAAGCCCTGAAAGGGCAGGGGAGTGAGGACGTGTACGCCCATCCAATCGTGCATTGTTGCTTGGCGTCGTAGAGGGTCAAACGTGAGGGCGGAATCTCGATCACTCGGGGATAGTAACAGGCACACAGTATGGGGAGGTACAACCATGTTCATCGACGAGTTAGGACGCGACTAGCCTTAGACCCAACTCCCGACCAGGGTGTAATCTTTTTCAGCTTAGCAGCTAAGGTCCGTTCCGCCACTTCCGTATCATACGCAGCCTGGGCACGAAGCCAGTAGCCATTGGAAAGACCAAAAAACCGGCATAGGCGCAGGTCCGTGTCAGCAGTAATGCCACGCTTCCCCGCCACGATGTCGCCGATACGTTGCGCCGGCACGCCAATTTCCTTCGCCAACCGGTATTGGCTTATCTCCATCGGCTTGAGGAATTCTTCCAGCAACAGTTCGCCTGGCAGGACAGGCTTCAGTTTAGGCATGATTCGCCTCCATCAGTAATAGTCCACGATTGCAACGTCTTCAGCGCCTCCATTCATCCAACAGAAACATACGCGAAATTGATCGTTCACTCGAATACTTTACTGCCCCGTACGATCCACTTTCAGGGCTTCCAACCTATTGCCGGGCGGCACACGGAGATCCTCCAATTTTCCGGCGATCTCGAGTTGCCGAAGCTTGCGGCGCACGACTGTCGCGATATTCACGAACCGCTTAACCCGCTCGCCCTTCGAAAGAGCTTTCGTGTCTGGCACTTAAAGGTCCTGATCACGATTAATATAGTAACGAGTTGCATGATTAACGCCAAACGTGACGCTTGAGGTATGGCGAATATTATCGTTTTGACAGTGAAACTCCCCACCCTTTGGGCGGGGAGTTTCACTGTGGCTAATACACCTCGGGCACCGGATGCTTGAATGTCAGGGTCTTCGGTGTTCCAGATTTAGGTTTATTTCGTTTGCCAAATTTGGGTGGGGTGAAGGGGAGTTTCTTATAGGGAATCAGGCTCAACAGGTGCGAAATACAATTGAGACGAGCGCGTTTTTTATCATTGGCCTGTACTCGATACCAAGGAGCCCATTCCGTATCCGTTGCGTCGAGCATCCGTGCGTATGCGGCGGTGTAGTCCCACCAGCGTAGCCAGGACTCCACGTCCATAGGGCTGAGTTTCCAATGACGGAGTGGATCTGTGGCCCGAGCAATAAAGCGACGTT
>CBDUWS010000378.1:0-2460 GCA_965370985.1 uncultured bacterium | reverse complement strand
TCGAAGAGCACTTTGAATATGTCGATCAAAATCTTTGCGGGCAACATCAAGGCTACGTTGCGCAACATGAATATCTTTGAGGAGATTCCCATGTCGTGATTGATGCTTCACACAATAGATTTTTCCCCCGTCAAATCCTCGGCGACTTCGTCGACAACCATCAAATTCCTGAGGGGTATGGCGAAGACTGAATTTCGCTTCTTGTAATTGATCATGTTTTTGAACAACACGGTCTTGAGCCGCCTTCAGTAACGAAACAGCCTCTGTGCAAGAAAAATCCCATACTTCTGCCGACACCAGGGGTGAGAGCAAAGAGACAAAAGCAACTGTAAGAATCCAAACCCGCATGTAGAGCCTTCTTGAAAGGGAAATGGAACCCACCATTTTTTTGAATGAAAAGAATTCTCATTCCTAACCTAACCTTAGGTTCTTTTGACAACAATAACTCAAAAGGGTGGGAAGGAGGGAAAGTCAGGTTCAAGAATTGATACTGAAAGTAGTATCCTCCAGTATCATCAACAACCAAAATAGAACGCTATTTAATCGATTACAAAGTGAGCACGACGATTTTGTCGAAAGCAGGAAATCGTGCGTTTTTGGCAAAAAGGCTGGCTTTTCCCTAGACTAAGGACCCGCAATTGAGAAGGCGCCACACCTAAGTTAACCAAGTAATTTTTCACGGCGGTGGCTCGACGTTCTCCTAAAATGAGATTGTACGCCTCCGTTCCCCGTTCGTCACAATGACCTTGAATCAGAACCTCTCGATTGGAATAACGTTTCAAAAGCACTTTGGCGTTTTGTTCTAGAAGAGGAATGGCATCTCTCCGAATCAACATTTGATCATAATCAAAAAATACATCTTCTAAAGTCCATGGAAGCGTGAGGTCATCAGCGGGTTGAGCAAAAATATCTGCCCCCACGGCCCCCTTGGCAGGAGAAGGGATAGTCGGCGGGATGATCGGAACAGTCAGTGTGGGAGGAACAACAGGAGAAGAAGGAGGAAGTTGGGTGAGCTCATTTTGTTGCAATTGAAAAGATGATGAATCTACCTCAGTGAGGGGCAAAGAGACCACACCCGTTTTTTCTGCCTCAGTTTTTTTGCGCGGATCTTCTTCATCGCCATGACTGACTACGGACCTTTCATGAAAGGTACTGCATCCCACGGTCAAGAAAAATGAGAGCGAGAGAATCCAAAAATTCGCAAGTGGTCTCTTCGTCAACTTGATCTTGGGTATCACGTGATGATTTGGAAGTATGGTTGTACCTGGGGGAGGCACAGAAAAGCACGAACTCAGGAGAATTTTGGTGCATCATACAACTTTCGTCAAAAGAGTCAATGTCAAGTCTAATCAACTTCAGCGTGCACCTTGACGGTTTTTTTTTCACACAGGTATGATTTCATTCCTACTCGATACAATTTCTAAACGCTTACTTTCTTTCCATTTTCGCTTTCCAATCCCTCGAGACTCCCGATGATCGACGTTCAACATGTGACCAAACAGTATGGCCAGATCACGGCACTAGATGATATTTCTTTTTCTATTAACAAAGGAGAAATTGTCGCATTTTTGGGCCCAAACGGTGCAGGGAAAACTACAACCATGCGCATTTTAACCGGATTCATGCCGCCAACCTCCGGTACGGTACGGATTGCGGGTTTCGACTGTTTGGAAGAACCGTGGGAGGTCAAGAAACATATTGGCTACCTTCCTGAAACTCCTCCGCTCTATTTAGAATTAACCGTCCAGGAATATTTAACGTTTGTCGGACGAATTAAACGCCTGGGACCAGAACAATTACAGGAACGAATGGGTATCATTATCGACCAAACCGGCTTGACCGAGGTTAAAGGTCGCGTCATTGGCCATTTGTCCCGTGGCTATCGCCAACGTGTGGGCTTAGCCCAGGCCTTGCTCCATAACCCGCCTGTTCTGATTTTGGACGAGCCAACAACAGGCTTAGACCCAAACCAAATTATTGAAATTCGGGACCTCATTAAAAGCCTGGCTGGCTCCCATACCATCATCTTGAGTACACATCTGCTGGCTGAGGCGACAGCCATTTGCCAGAAAGTGATCATTATCCATCGAGGCCAAATCGTCGCCATTGATACACCGGAACAACTCGGGGCAAAACTCCGTCAATCCGAAATCCTGAATCTTACGGTAAAACAGTCTGATCCAGATCTATTGGAAACGCTTGGCCAGATTTCTGGTGTGATGCACGTTTCCCACGGACCCAAACCCAACACCTATGTCTTAGAAACACATATTGGGGAAGATGTCCGGGAAGAATTGACGAAATTGATCGTCACTCGAGGTACTGGACTACTAGAGTTAACCACTCAAACGGTGAGCCTGGAAGATGTCTTTAAGGTGCTTACCAAAACAGATAAATCCGTTAGCTAATCAATGTAGATTCGATTTATGCGATATCACCAAAACCTCAACAACGTGGCTT
>CBDUWS010000377.1:0-2468 GCA_965370985.1 uncultured bacterium | reverse complement strand
GCCCTCGCTTAGCCCATTTTTCGCTCTCGATTCCCTAAGTCCGACAGGCTCCTAGTTTACCCTTCAATTAGTTGGAATTCCACCCGGCTTGGCTTGACAAGAGTGGGATCATCTGGGAAAAAGATAGAAACGGTTTTATTCTCTATGTCTGCCTATCCAAACGTGTTCGTTTCATCCTGCATAACGCTACTACTCCTGGCTTCTCCGCTTACTCTTTTTGGAGGAGAAATGGGGTCTCGAATCCCATTCACGTGGGAATCATCCCCACATCTGACCTTGGTCGCGAAACGTTCGTCCTCTACAACCATCGGTAACATTCGGGCTCATCAGCATAAAAAATATACTCGCCTCGTCCTTGACTTAGATCGAGATGTTCATCCAGCACCATCTGATCGACGAACTGATACAGAATTTCACCTCGAACTTCCCAACACCCGCCTTCTCAGAAAGGCCCTTTCGAAAACCACCAACAAGACTTTTCCGATTAACATGACCTTTTCCAGAACCGCGAAAGGGAATCTGGTGCTATCCATACCCACGAAACAGTGGAAGCGCTATAAATGGTATGTTCTCCATAAGCCGACACGCATCGTCTTAGATCTCTATCCTGAACCTTCCCCGAAGACCACAATCGTCAAAGCTCAGAAACCATCAAAAAAGCCATCAGCTAAACCTCCAGTCGCAAAAAAGGCTCCACCGCCTCCAGTGATTGTTGCCCCTCCGGTAGCTTCGCTTGCTAAAAAAGCAATGATCATTGTGCTCGACCCTGGGCATGGCGGGAAAGACCCTGGGGCTTTGGGTCGAAAGGGTACCAGAGAGAAAGATATTGTCTTAAAAATTTCCGGTCATCTTCGAGATCTCCTGACCAAAGAAACCAAAGCAAAAGTCTTCATGACGCGGGAATCGGATGTCTTCATTGAATTAAAAGATCGGGCGACCTTTGCGAATCGGCACAAAGCGGATCTTTTTGTTTCCATTCACATCAATTCTCATCCTAAAAAATCTATTAAAGGCCTGGAACTGTATCATTTCGGGGAAGCCAGTGACCCACGAGCGCTTGAAGTGGCAGCCCGAGAGAACGGCACACCGCTTGAAGATAATGGCCCAGCCTGGCAATTTATTTTGGCCGACAAACTTCATGACAAAAAAATCGAAGATTCTCAGGAGTTTGCCTGGACAACTAAGAAAGCACTCGTGAAATACTTACAACCTTTTTATAAAATCAAGGATCATGGGGTAAAAACGGCCCCTTTCTTTGTGCTTCGCATGACAACTATGCCAGCGATTTTGGCGGAAATTGCCTTTATCTCCAATCCAAGCGAGGAAAAACTGTTAAAAAGTGAAACCTACCAGAAACGAATGGCCCGGGGAATTTTCAAAGGAATTAAAGTCTATATCACGCCTTTACAAACCGCTTCCCGATAAGCTGTCCGTTTTAACCTAAAAGCGGCAGTTGAGCGCGAAAAAGCTGTGCAAGCAATTGATGTGCATAGGGAATGGAAGAATTGCGTGGTCACCTTTTGGGTGATGAGTCAATTGTTACATTTCCTAGGTGCGTCAAGGGGTTGTGCAGACTTTCGTGATTCAACTGCTGTTTTTAGGTTTGACCAACCCTGCCCCAGTTCATTGTACTATCTATCTTTTCTTCTTCGACCTTGTCCGGTAACATCTCTCCCTATTTTCATTTCTTATTCAACTCATCGACTTTCCACATCACTCCACCATTGCAAGCATGGCTACAATCAAGCTCACTATCGAATACGATGGAACCGTGTATGCCGGCTGGCAACAACAACCCAACCACCTAACCATTCAGGCTGTTCTTGAAGAAGCTCTTTCCAAAATTACCCAGCAGCACATTTCAGCGGCGGCAGCCGGACGGACAGATTCAGGGGTACATGCGTTAGGTCAAGTCGTCACCTTCCAATCCAACAAACCACTGGTCCCCGCCCAATGGGCTCCCGCCCTCAATAGCTATCTCCCCAAAGATATTTCGGTGATCTCCAGCGACCAGGCTCCTGATGATTTCCATGCCCGTTTCAGCGCCAAGGGGAAAATTTATGAATATCGAATCACCATGCAACCTTCACGACCAGCGCTAAATCGCCATCGAGTCTGGCATCTTCCTCACCTGTTGGATACCGATGCCATACGCCAAGCCATGCCAGAGTTTTTTGGCACCCATGATTTCACTTCGTTTCGAGGCCCACGATCACAGACCGTAAACCCCATGTGCACCATTTCACATCTTTCTCTAAGTTCAGAATCACCGTCACTGACTTTCCGTATTGAGGGCGATCGTTTTCTCAAGCAAATGGTACGAGCCATCGTCGGAACATTGATTGAGGTGGGACAACATAAACGACATCCCGACACTATTCAGGAAATTCTTCACGCCAAAGACCGCCGAGCCGCCGGTCGCACAGCCCCACCACATGGCCTGTATCTCATTCAAGTGCTGTATTAAA
>CBDUWS010000376.1:0-2471 GCA_965370985.1 uncultured bacterium | reverse complement strand
ACCCGGCAAAGCAACATTGAGAAAAACAATATTGGCTTTTAAAGAGTTGGGGGGAAGAGGAAATGCTTAAAATTCACCCTCAAAATTCTCAACGAGGCTTCACGTGGATTTGAGTCGTCTTCTAATGTTTTTTCTCCATATTAGAAAAAACTTTGATTTTCAGTAGGTAGGCCACACCACTACCTAAAGCCAACCCAATCCCCCAGCCCACCAATACATCCGTAACATAATGCCCACCTAAGTAAACTCGTGAGAGCCCGATAAGGGCCATGAGTGGCCAAAGCACCCATCCCAATGAAGGATACAGCGTGACTAAAAATGCGATGGCCGTGCTTGAATTGATCGCATGATTAGACGGCATACTGAAACTACCCCCACATCCCACCATTTCATGAACCTGCGCAAGAATTTGGCAGGGGCGCGAACGCCCAATCAGGTTTTTTAATTGCCCGCCTAGTAAGTCACTCAGCCCTATCAACAACCCTAAACAGGGTGCCGCAAATTTTGCGTCTCCCCATTTCGTCCATCCCCAATAGGCCACTGCCAAAATCCCAGGGAAAAGCAGATTGCTTTCCTGCGAGCACTGAAACATGAGCCAATCCAATGCAGGGAATTGGCCAGACCATCCATTAATCAGTCGAAACCATTTTTCGTCAAAAGACATTTTAAAGAACTGCCCTCTCTGGATCTTAAAAGAAAAACCTTAAACCCAACCCTACAGAGAGAATGTAAGGATAAAAAGTTGTGCGGTAAGAGCAGATATTATTACACCTTGTCGTCATACCCGCAGTTTGTGGCGGGTATCCATTCCCAAAAAGACTCAAGATAGATTCCCGATTAACAATGTCGGGAATGACGCAAATGATAAAGACTGTTTTCCCGGAACACCTCAAGGAACTCATACATTCCTAAAGTATCCATGTGCTTTTAACCCATCAACTCACGCTGATATAGCGACTCAGATCTTCAACCAGTCCCTTTGATATGCTACCATGCCCAACTGATGAACAAAGGAGTTAATTCATGTTGATCGATACCCATGTGCATTTGGATGATCTGCGATACGATGCTGATCGGGAAGCAGTCTTTCAGCGCGCGGAGGAAGCTGGAGTGGGCGCATTTATTACCATCGGTTGCGACCTGTCCACTAGTACATCTGCAGTAAAGTTAGCGACCGAACGTCCTAATGTCTATGCCACAGTTGGGGTTCATCCTCATGAAGTGAAACGGATCGAACCCCATTGGTATGAAGAACTGCGTCAATTGGCTCAGCAGCCCAAGGTCGTGGCGTTTGGAGAGATCGGGCTTGATTTTCATTATGATCATTCTCCACGGGAAGTTCAGCGCCTACGATTTCGCGAACAGGTGGCGTTAGCCAAATCTCTTAGCCTCCCCCTTGTGATCCACACGCGTGAAGCGCAAGCGGATACGATGACCATTCTCCGAGAAGAGCATGCCGAATCGGTCGGAGGCGTATTTCATTGTTTTTCAGGAGATCCTTGGTTGGCAAAAGAAGCCTTAGATCTGGGATTTTATCTGTCGTTTTCCGGAATTATTACGTTTCGCAATGCGACCCTTCTCCGAGACGTGATTCGCACCGTTCCCGATGATCGTATCCTCATCGAAACAGATGCGCCTTACCTCACACCCGTCCCATTTCGAGGGAAACGCAACGAGTCAGCCTATGTAAAATTTGTGGCGGAACAAATAGCCGAATTGAAATATGAAAATTCGGTAACAGGGCTTTCCCAAGTCGCTGAATTAACCACAAAGAACGCCAAACGTCTTTTTAAAATCTCTTCATGATGCGATTGCGTTGCCGCAGTTTTTTGGGCAATTTACGAGGATTGCCTTTTTTGTCTTTTGGCCTCATCGTCACATCTTCACTGTCATCTTTGACTTCGGGCTTTCCTCTGGCAGAACGAACCGATTTTCGTTGCTGACTTCCCTTTTGCAATCGAGTCAAAAATTCCTGTGAACGAATGACAAAAGCTCCAAAGGCGCGTGCCACATTAGTCACTTCAAGATCGGAAGAAACCACTGCGCTCTCGTTCCCATACTGCCGAATGAGCTGTTGGATAACCTGGTCGGCTCGTTCGCCCTCCGCAGAGTATATCACCGTCACTCCGGTCTGATGACTGGTTTGTCGCATACTCCCTGGTTGTCGCCACGCATCAAAAATGACCGTAACCGGACGGTGAATGGCTTGCGAATACAGGCCCAGACGTGCCACGAATTGATCGCGATGCGTTTCCCCTTTTCCGACGACCTTCTCCGGTGGAAGCCCCATCGCTCCCAAGACATTATAGCCATCAATGATAAGATGTTTGGGCGTCATATTACTTGGCTTTTGTTCAACCCTCTAACAGGAATCTAAGAACTAGGAGCCTGTTGGGCTTAGGAAGAATCGGCTGCCAAAGTGTCTAAGCGGTCCATATTTCGACAATTTCTTGGACCATAGTCCCACTATG
>CBDUWS010000375.1:0-2476 GCA_965370985.1 uncultured bacterium | reverse complement strand
TCTGTCTGATCTAAGGGGAAGAAAATTTCTGAAGGCGAAAAAAATTTAGGACTGGCGCTCAGCCTATGTCGAAAATGAGAATTTCGGTCAGAAGGTCACTATGGCAGGGGAATGGTAATCACAATTGCTCCCATTGCATCCCCTAATTTGAAATCCCGTTTTGGACTTAAGGGGTGTGTATTGTGGCAGGTGACACAGGCTTGTGATGTGGCTTTATCCGCATAGATGGACTGGAAAAATTTCATTTTTCCAGTGGCCACCTCACCTCGTTGCGGGACATCGGGGTTCTTGAGGAGCTTTTCCAATCCTTCCCGCTCAAATGGGGTGGCAGGACCATTTTTTCGATAAATAGGCCAAAGGCTGATTAATCGGTACCGAATGTCGCTTCCTGATTCGGCAACAATTTTGCTGGAATAGTGGAGAAACTGAGCGGGTAGGGGAATGGCATTTTTATCCTTCCAGTCTTCTTTCGCTAGTACGATGCCTTGTTCCTGCATCCGTTTGACAACATGAGTAGTGTAGACCTCTCGGTCCGCCTTGATGATGGCAACCAAATAGTCTGAAACGGTCTCGGGAGCAATCCCTTTCCTAGGTGCGGCTTCAAGTGACAGGCTTGAACCAACCAGTAGAATTGTCGCAAATGTGAACGTTTTGACCTGAGCAAGAGGGCCTGTACGTCTTGTTCCCATGATGCATTATTCCTTTCTAGTGTCCGGTTTGGGGTGATGGAAGAGGAAAGATGATATGACAGGTCGTTCCTTGATTCTTTTCACTCTCTAGGTGGATCTGTCCTCCCACTTTTGTAATAAGGCGATGGGCTATGGTTAAACCCAGTCCAGCTCCCTCTCCCTGGCCTTTTGTCGTGAAAAAAGGATCAAAGACTTTAGCTAAATGTGAGGAGGGAATTCCCGTTCCTGAGTCTTTAATGAGGATATGTATTTCGTTTTCCTTGATTCCGGTGGTGACTTCCAATGTTCCACCTTCCTTCATGGCTTGCAAGGCATTGTTGATGACGTTGGTAAATGCCTGTCCCAGTTCATTAGGGTTTGCTTGCACAGGGGGCAACGGTTCAAACTGGGTATTGACTGTGATTTGTGAGGATGTAAACAGGGCTGTTGTGGCAGACAGAACCTTTTCTAATTGTTCATTGATGTTGACGCGAGTTTTGGTATCTAAAAATTGTGTGTTCATCTGACCCGTAAAGTCACGGACCACTGAGGCCATCCGTTTCCCATGTTGGACGATTCCTTTAGCGTATTCCTTGATTTCTTCGGATTCGGCTTCATCCAAAATGGCTTCACCCAAGCCAATGACCCCGACCAACGGGTTATTAAGTTCATGTCCGATTCCGGCACTGAGAACTCCCAGACTGGCCATTTTTTCCCCCTGAATGAGTTTATCCTGCAACCTGCTTTCTTCCGTCATATCTCGTAGGACAAGTCCCGCGGATGGCTCTTTGTCAGGCGCCGTTTGTACCGCAAACCATCGGTACCGATACGTCCGGTTGTTCAGGCGAAGTTCTTGACGATCACTATTGAAGTCTTCCAGATTAGTGGCTACCAAGGGGTCACGGATGGGTTTCGGAATTTGACTGGGTAAGGAAGAGGTGGTCAAAAGCGTCGCTTGAACGTCTTGGATTTCACCTTGTAATCGTTTCTGTGTTGTCGGATCCACTGGAAGCAATTGAAATAATGGAGTCCCTATCACTTGATCATTGTTGATGTTTAACTTCTCTATTGTTGCCTGGTTCAGATACTCAATCTGTTCCTGAGAGTCGATCATGATCACTGGATCAGGCACCCCATCAAGAATTTTTGACGTGGATTCTTGGAGGTATTTGACCTCCTGAGTTTTTGTTTCGACTTGACTTTCCAGGCCTGTCAAGGTTGATTCAATTTGCTCCTTCATGCGATTAATTTCATCGGCCAGCTCTTCGATTTCATCCCCTGTGTTGATGGTGATGGGTTCATGAAATTCCCCACGGCCGATCTGGCGGGCTGCTTCTTGGAGACGGTGGATTGGTGACGAAATACGATGAGCCGCTAGGTAACCCAAGGTGACCAGTAACCCTACCCCTAAGATACCAAAGGCCGCGATCCATTTAAAAAAGTTTTGAATGGGACCAAATAATTCTTCTGATGACTGCCACACAAACATATGCCATGCTAGTCCAGTCGAATTTTGGGTGATGCTACTGACGCTTGGCAGGGGGGCATATCCGATAATAGAGGTGTCCTGTCCGCCGTGCCCGTCGGTTGGTGCGGATGTCCATCCGGCTTTCATCGGGGTGACAAGGGGAATAAGTTGATTGTCACTTAAGGACACACCGGTAGGGAGAATGGGACATGTTAACACCACCCCACGACTATCAATAAGCATGACATGCCCCGTTTTGCCAAATCGGATAATGTCGATAGAAGGCGAGAAGAACTCTTTTGCATCATAAATTCTGCGAAGCACACCGATGGCTTTATAC
>CBDUWS010000374.1:0-2480 GCA_965370985.1 uncultured bacterium | reverse complement strand
TGGGCCTTGTGTGAGGGCAGCGAGTTGACCCGCTCTTCCAAGGTCAGCGTCCGACCAATCTTGAAGAGGCTAGGCGGGACGTCAATGGCTTTGGGTCATTTTGCCGAACAATGGTCTGGCCCTTCGTGACCCACTAGGAGCCTGTTGAATATTTCACTTCCCATAGCCTGTAAATGCCCGAGGAATGATCAACGTCAGCAGCCAAGGGAATGGTCAAAAAAGCATGCCCCCGCAAAGGCGGGGGTCCGTCCAGCAAGGCCGCGAATTGCTTGCGAGATCCCGCAGGGGCTGCCCGTTGTTTGACGCGCGGAGCGTACGCTCAGTACGTGAGCACGGCAAAAAGACGACCTGCCTGCGCGTAGCCGCTTCGGCGAAGGCAGGGAACGCCGCTGGCGGCTTTTTTCAACATTCCCACTAGACAAGATGAGTGGAAAATATATCCAATCACTATTGCCCTGGACGAGGCAAGGCATGCCCATTCAACTCTTACGTTTCGGAATAGAAAAGAAGCTGGACACCAATGATGATGACCGCGAGAGACCAAATGATTTTGTGAATAGGCAGGCTTTTCTGTTCGTGAAGCGATGACGCTGATTGAACAGGCTGATGCATCCATTCCCCGGCAAACCAGGCTAATCCGCCCGCCAAGGCGAGTGCGCCCATGACATTATGGTGGATTTGTATTTGCTGGGCAGCCGGATGCGGGCCATGCATATGCAGGAACAGCATGCCACCACCAATGAGCGCAAAGCCTGGCAGCAGCGCGCTCCAAGCCCACTGCCCCAACTTTCCCGCTCGCCGCAGCCATTCCACCGTCCCGACGCCCAGGGCTAAGATGCCAAATATTTTGTGTTGCAGCATTTCGAGATCTTTGCCGGAAAGGGTTTCAGCCAACGTCCACGAGCCAATGGGCCAGGCTTCATGATCGCTCCAGATCAAAAGAAAGATTCCTATGCCCACGAACGACGCTGGCAGCAACCATCGAGACCAGGCCAAGGCCGTCCAACCCATAGCCGTGCGTAATTCAGTGAGACCCACCAAAATGACGCCTAAACCAGCAAACGCATGATTAAACTCTGAATACGCAATCCCTTCTGCTGATCCCGCCCATTGCCCCGAGGCTATCGTATGGCTATGTTCGCCTTGATGAACATCCATGTCCATGCCGGCTAGGCCCACAGTCGATGGGACAAGTACGATGAGTGCCAATATCGCTATTATCGCCCAAAGACGTTGCCCGTAATTGGCAACCGGCACCCAACGCGTCAAATGGTTCACCATTCGGTTCGTCACAAGTCCATTAATTTAGGGGGAAAAGAACGACACGCCCAGATTAAACAACCAGGCATTCAGCCCGGTATTCCGATCACCGATATTGGCATTGGAAATGTGATGCAAACGAATGCCCGTCGTGATCGCCCAGTTTTCTGAGACAAAATATGACACACCTGGCCCGGTTTGTAAGATGAAATTAAACTGCGTGCTTTGTTCCGGAATACGCGGCGCCAGATCTGTCCACAACATACCCGCACCTCCATCCCAAAACGGCATCCATCGACCAAACGACAGAAAATTGTATTTCACCATCAAAGACCCGCCAAAGGCGGAGGCGCTAAAGGGTTCATGATAATGCGCGGCCATAGGCTCAATAAGCACCTCCACGTTCCCCGCCACCCAACCGCTGCCAAGTTCATCTGTTAAGACTAGTCCCAACTGCGGCAAAATATAGATGGCCTTGCGGTTTGTCGAGGGAGCGTTCTGGAACACATCATTCCCTTTCCAATAGCCCCCCAACAAGCCATATTCAAGTGTGCCTTTGGTCACCCGGTTGCGGACATCGAAATCGCCGCCCCAGGCGAGGCCGACGAGAAATAGGGAAAAGACCAATCCCGTCAATCCACCCACTTGGTGTTTCTTTTGTAATCCCGTCATTATCAGCTTCCTTCTCCCGGTCGTGAGTAATCCCTACATCTGGTCATTTCTCAATGAATGCTGGAGGGCCAATTTTCTAAACGGCTTGAGAACGCAATAGGCCTATCAATTAAAAACGAGCAGCAATTTCCCATAAAAGGCAGAAACATTTCAATGAAATTTTTCCCCAGATTGTATAAAATACAGTACGCACTTGAGGCTCCTCATGAAAGCACCTATTCCGACATTGCTCAACATCCCATCATTCCAAGTTAAACCAAATCCCAGCAAGCGCCTTTCGTTAGCCGTCAGGGAATTAGACAAACTCATCAATCGCGCCAACCAACTTGGGAAACTGCATCTACAAGTGCCTAACAAGGACAAGATAGGAAAACCTATTCCACTTTCCGAAACCAATCCAACCCAACCCATTTCTTCTGATTCTTAAATCGGGTTTCGTACAAGCCAAAAATTGTAAGGGAAAAGCTCGGAGTCTCTGACGCCATTTTAGAAGAAGTGGGGTGAGTGACGGGTTTCGAACCCGCGACCTCCGGAACCACAATCCGGCG
>CBDUWS010000373.1:0-2483 GCA_965370985.1 uncultured bacterium | reverse complement strand
ATTTTTTGTTCGGCTCTGGCGTGTCGTTCCACCAAATCTGCTAATTTATTGAGCGCATTAAGGTAGGCTTGCGCAGAGGCAATGATAATATCCGTATCGGACCCATGCCCCGTGACCGTTTCTCCATTTTCTTCCACCCGCACTGATACTTCTCCCTGCGCATCGGTGCCTCCCGTGATAGCTTTCACAATGTAGGCCCGCAGTTGACTTTTGGTTTCCGTTAAGGCGGCAATCGTATGGTATACGGCATCCACGGGCCCATCACCCGTTCCGGTTTGACTGGCTAACTTGCCATTCATGAGCAGTTCTACCGTAGCAGATGGGGATTCGTTCAACCCACTTTGCACTCGTAAACCTCTTAATGAAAAGCGTTCAGGAACTTTGGTCACCGCTTTATTCACAATGGTTTCTAAATCTTCTTCAAATAATTCCTTTTTCTGATCCGCTAAACGCTTAAACCGTTCAAACGCCTCCTGTAGTTCCTGGTCAGACAGCAGGTAACCCAACTTTGCCAGTTCTTCACGAAATGCATGGCGTCCGGACAATTTCCCCATCACTAAGCGGCTCTGCGTTAAGCCGATCGATTCAGGGCGAATAATTTCATAGGTATTTTTATCTTTAAGCAAGCCGTCTTGATGGATCCCAGACGTATGGGCAAATGCATTGGCACCCACAATGGCCTTATTAGGCTGAACCACCATCCCAGTGATATTACTCACCAAGCGACTGGATTTAGAAATTTCCTCCGTTTGAATCTGCGTATCGGCTTGGTAAAAATCCTTTCGCGTGCGCAAGCCCATGGCAATTTCTTCCAATGACGCATTTCCTGCCCGCTCGCCAATCCCATTGATGGTACATTCCACCTGCCCCGCACCGGCATGAATAGCCGCCATGGAATTGGCAACCGCTAATCCCAAATCATTGTGACAATGAACCGAGATGATCGCGCGCTCCATGCCTCGAACTCGGTTACACAATGTTCGAATGATCTCCCCAAACTCTTGCGGCGTGGTGTAGCCCACAGTATCCGGGATATTGACCGTGTCTGCTCCCGCTTCAACGACCGCTTCTACCACTTCACAGAGATACGAAAGATCGGAGCGCGTGGCATCCATGGGAGAATATTCAACATCCGCCACATAACTGCGTGCATGGCGAACCATCTCCACTGCTCGCTTGAGCGCTTCTTCCCTGGTCATCCGAAACTGATGCTTGAGATGAATGTCTGACGAAGATAAAAAGGTATGGATACGACATTTAGGCGCACCTTTAAGCGCTTCCCACGCACGATCAATATCTTCGGGCTTGGCTCGAGCCAAGCTGCAGATCACCGGGCCTTCGACTTCTTGGGCAATTCGATGTATGGCTTCAAAGTCACCGGGCGAGCTGAAGGCAAACCCCGCTTCAATAATATCCACATTCAATCGTACCAATTGCTTCGCCACAAGGAGTTTTTCTTCGATATTCATGCTGGCCCCGGGAGACTGCTCTCCATCCCGCAACGTCGTATCAAAGATCCGAATCATTCGTGTCATGTTCGGGCTCCTCTAACCTGCCTTCTTATACTTTGTTTCATTTGTCTATTTCTTATTGCGTTCATTTTGGGAACTCGTCCGATGGCACATCAGTCCCGGCTTTGGCCCCTGTCATTCTAGCGGCAAATTTCCATCCCTGCTCGACGACTCCTGAAAGAGCATAGGCGGCAAAGACCACAAACAACATCGCCTGGGGATAGGCCAACACCGCCATCAGAATAAGCACTGCATAGACTAAATAATTGAAATGGTGATGCTCCTGCGCTTTTAGTTCTTTCAGGCTCCGATAACGAAACGTGCTCACCATCAGAAACGCTAACGAAAGGGTTAAGACAATCCCGAGAATCGGCTTGACGCTCTCCCCTAACGACACAACGTGATGATCAAAGATCACCAGGGTGGCAATGACACCAGCCGCTCCAGGAATCGGAAGGCCGGTAAAGGGTTTGTCATTATTATTCGTGGTCGCCAAGACATTGTGCCGAGCCAAGCGAAGCGCTCCACAGGCCACGAACGCAAACATGACGGCCGCACCCAACATTTTCGGTGTACTGAGAGCCCAGACAAACACCAACAAGCCTGGAGCCACGCCAAAGGACACGACATCACCTAATGAATCATATTGCAACCCAAAGTCACTTGTACTTTTCATGAGGCGAGCCGTCGTGCCATCCAGCACATCAAAGACAATCGCCACAAGAATCGCGATGGCTGCTGCCCCAAAGTTTCCTTCAAACACAAAGAGAATGGAGGCTAATCCACTGAACAAATTCCCCGTTGTCAGGATGTTGGGAATAAGTGAGACCACTCGTCGTTTTCGTGGCTGTTTCATGAAGGTTCCGCGCATGGCACCTCCGCTATTATTGATGATCCACCTTTGACTTTCGACCCAACTTGTACTCGAATCGTGCTTGATTGAGGAAGATACACATCCATCCGTGATCCAAA
>CBDUWS010000372.1:0-2489 GCA_965370985.1 uncultured bacterium | reverse complement strand
CAAGCTCGTTTGAAGCCACCGATAACATTCCTCCTTGGGACTGAGCACGGAGAAGGCGACGGGTTGGGTCCCCTGCCAGGAATTCTTTCAGATGGGCAGGGGGCATCAGCGCGTTGAGAGTCATGATGGTCTTCATCCTCCCATCATGCCCGAACCTCAGCCAGGCTTCAGACTCATTTCATGTTAGAAACACGCCCGCCGTTCAAACTCATTTCATATTGGAAGAGACTCTACCAGGACCGTTACAATGAAATATGCTACTATTTCCTTAACATGCCATTGTGAAGGGGCAGTTTTTGACCAAAGGAACTTTCTCTTTAGTTCCCTCTGCTTACTAACCGATACGATAATCAACGGCACATAACCGTACGCAATACATACATCACAAAGGAACGTACCCACCATGCTCTGGTGGCATTGGTCAATTTTAGGGTTGAGTCTCGTTGGAGTCGAAATCCTCACATTAGGTGGGCTCGGAAATTTTTATTTCCTCTTTTTCGGGGTGGCCGCCTTGATGGTAAGCGGGTTAACCTGGTCCGGGCTTATTGAG
This sequence comes from uncultured bacterium, assembly GCA_965370985.1. Lineage (GTDB taxonomy): Bacteria > Nitrospirota > Nitrospiria > Nitrospirales > UBA8639 > Nitrospira_E. The sequence goes on along the minus strand of CBDUWS010000372.1, from coordinate 1,939 downwards.
GCAGCCTGGCTCCAATGGTTTCTGTTTGCCATTCTAGGCATCATTTCTCTGCTCGTGATGAAAAAATCTTTACAGAACAAAAGGAGCCTGAATGGAAAAGACGAACCAGGCGTGGATTCCATGGTGGGAGAAATTGCGAAGGTGCTTGAGCCTCTTGAGCCACAGGCCCTAGGAAAAGTGGAACTTCGTGGGTCCACCTGGAACGCACGCAATGCCGGAGAAAATATCCTCGATAAGGATTCCATCGCCAAAATTGTGCGGGTGGACGGCCTGACACTATGGATTCAAGCCGAATCTCTCACACAGGAGGACTCACATGTCAGGTGAATTATTAGTCGCACTTGTTTTTGCTGGACTGGCTTTACTCATCTTGAAAAAAACAGCGGTGGTTGTGCCACAGCAAAGCGCCTACGTAGTCGAACGATTGGGGAAATTTTCTTCAGTCCTCAATGCCGGCCTCCATATACTCGTTCCTTTCATTGATGTCATCCGATACAGACATTCTTTGAAGGAAATCGCCATTGATGTCAGAGAGCAAACTTGCATCACCAAAGACAATGTGCAAGTGGGCGTCGATGGAGTCTTATACATTAAGGTTTTAGATGCCGAACGAGCCTCGTATGGCATTGAGGATTTTAAATTCGGTATTTCTCAACTGGCCCAAACCACTATGCGAAGCGAAATTGGCAAAATTGGTCTGGACCGTACCTTCGAAGAACGATCTACGATTAATGTTGCCGTGGTCAATGAATTGGATAAAGCCTCAGCTCCTTGGGGGCTTAAGGTGATGCGTTATGAAATTAAAAATATTAATCCACCTCAGGGAGTGGTGGACGCCATGGAAAAGCAGATGCGGGCCGAACGGGAAAAGCGGGCCGTCATCCTGGGCTCGGAAGGACAACGAGACGCGGCCATTAACGAGGCTGAAGGCGAAAAGCAACAGGTCATCAAAGCCTCGGAAGCCAAGCGACAACAACAAATCAATGAGGCGGAGGGTGAAGCTGCGGCCATTCTGGCTATTGCAACGGCGACATCTGACGGAATTCGCAAAGTCGCGGAAGCCGTACAAGATCCTGGAGGCTATGAGGCCGTACAACTACGAGTGGCCGAACAATATATCGGCGAATTTGGGAAATTGGCAAAATCCAGCAATACTCTCGTGTTGCCTGCTTCTGTGGCCGATGTGGGATCGATGATCGCTTTAGCCATGAATGTGATCAATAAAAATCCTGGAAAGACTCCAACGATCTCTTAACGTATGGTTGCATCTCTCTCGGTTGACTGCTCACCGAGCTTTCGCGATGATACTCCTTCATTTTGAATCCGCTCTCCAGCAAAGTTCAAGGAGTCTTTTCATGAAGAGATTTTTTCTTTATAACTTGGTATGGCTTCTGCTACTGCCGAATCTGGCGTATGCCAGTTCCTACGCCCCTCTTGCTGATTTTTCTGCCGTGCGGAAGAATGCACAATGCCAACTGACGACATTAAACGAATCGCTTCTCAAAAATTGGACGCCCCCGGCAGACTATTTTATGGTTCCGGCTTATCCTCAAGCGAAGCTGGCCAGCGCTATCCCCAGCGGCACGGCAAACATCAAAGGGAAAAACTATCAGACCTTTCCCTCTGCAACACTTCTTAGCCCAGCCCCCCCCCAAGCGATTATTGCCTTTTACAAAAAAACCTTAGGACGGGGTTGGCACCAGACTGCCGATCATGGAATAACCTACATCTATCGAATGCCTCGACCGGTCAGTTCCGGTGAAACTCTCACACAACAGCTGATGAGCAGGCCAGGCTATACCCCCCATATTGCCATTGATACGGACCTACAGCCTTGCGACCAATACCTCGTACCAGGCGCCAAAACCAGGATTACGGTCGTGGCGGCTCCACGATAACGATTCTGATTGAGTCTCTATTCCCGCCTTCTTTCTTTAGG
>CBDUWS010000371.1:0-2509 GCA_965370985.1 uncultured bacterium | reverse complement strand
TAGGCGCGTCAAGGGGTTGTGCAGACTTTCGTGATCCAACTGCTGTTTTTAGGTTCAAGAGAAAGACAATACTTCCTGAGTTTGGAGAGTGGTCACCGAATGGATTCCTCATGCCATGACTGGAACATAAGGAGACTCCATAAGAGCGTATCATGGTCTTGCCATCCTGAAAGGTGTTGCTGCCAAATACGGTGCACAGCCTTTGGTACCAGTAAACCTTGCTCCCGCAAGCATGTCTCATTCAATAAATGTTCAGCCCAATCGCGTAAAGGGCCTTTCATCCAGTCTGCTATCGGTACGGCGAAGCCCATTTTAGGGCGGTCAGTTAGTTCGCGAGGTACATACCTTTCCAGCACCTTTCGAAGGACAATTTTTCCTGTATTGCCCTTTAAACGCATAGAAAGGGGAAGGCTCCAGGCAAACTCGACAAGCCGGGTATCCAGTAAAGGACAGCGGACCTCGAGGCTGACGGACATGCTGGCGCGATCGACTTTAACAAGAATGTCATCGGTCAGAAATGTGACAAAGTCTAAATGCATCATGCCTTGGATAGGATTTGACACCCCAGCCCAGTCCCGCGAATTTGTCAGCAGGCAGTTCGTATTTTCTGCATGGAGAACATAGTCTTGAATTCGTCGACATCGAGCATATCTTCGTGCCACGAGATCTACAGGACTGGCTGCAGAAATCCACCTGGATTTTTTTGCAATCCTACCGAAGAATTTTTGCCATTTGGGAATTTCACCCGTTTCCCAATTTCTGGATGACCCTAATAGACTCCAGCTGGCTTGTCCGATCGACGTCATTACTTCCGCAAGTACTTGGCGAGACCAAAGGGATCTGTTCCCCCAGGTCTCCCATCGTTTGAGACATTCGGGATATTTAGTATATCCAGCAAAGAGTTCATCTCCCCCATCCCCACTAAGGGCCACTTGGACTTCCTTGCGAGCTAACTTTGAAAGAAGGAGGGTGGGTATCTGGGAGGAGTCAGCAAAGGGTTCGTCGTAAATTTTTGGTAGCTCTGGTATGACTGCCAAAGCATCCTTTGCCGAAATATAGAGTTCGGTGTGATTGGTTCCAAGGTGTCGAGCGATATCCTGGGCATGCTGGGCTTCATTGTATTCCGATTCCCAGAACCCAATGGAGAATGTATTGATAGGGCGAGCACTCATCGATTGCATCATTGCCACCACCATGGTGGAGTCAAATCCTCCGGATAATAAAGCTCCCAGGCTGACATCAGCGATCATTCGACAACCCACTGTGCTTTTCAAAAGCTTCTCTAACTCGTCTGTGGCATCTTCCAATGAACCGGTGAAAGGGGTGTGTTCGCCATTTTCCGCAACCGTTCGTGCGGACCAATACACACGAGGAAGCGTATTTTCTAATGTGCTTTTGGAGTTGATCGTCATCAGATGGCCCGGAGGGAGCTTGCGAATGCCCTTATAGATGCAAAAGGGCGTAGGGACCCAGGAGTACTTGATAAAGAGACCGAGTGCATCTGGATCAATAGCCGTATCGAATTCAGGATGGGCCCGTAACGCTTTGAGCTCGGATCCAAAAAGAAATGTGTTGTTGCACCATCCATAGTACAACGGCTTCTTACCAACAGGATCCCGAACCAATGTGAGGGACTCCTGTTCTTTGTCCCACAGAGCAAAAGCAAACATTCCAATGATTTTCCCGAGGCTTTTCTCAAGGCCCCATTCCGTAATGGCCCCAAGAAGCACCTCTGTATCGGAATGTCCTCGGAATTGGAATCCTTGGTGTTCAAGCTGTTTACGCAATTCTTTGAAATTGTAGACTTCGCCGTTATAGCTGATCAGAAAGCGAGCGCAAGTAGAGGCCATAGGTTGGTGCCCTTCGCTCGAGAGATCTTGGATGGAAAGACGCCTGTGCCCCAAAGCCACTCCAGTTTTGTCATCAGTCCAGACTCCGACGTCATCGGGCCCCCGATGCACAAGGGCATCAGTCATGCGATGTGATACGGATTGCATCCATTCCTGTGAAGAATGACGATGGGGATTAAAAAAACCGCAAATTCCGCACACAGCCAGGTATTCCTCTTAAAAGTGAACGATATTAGGACCGTTATTCAAGTTGTTTCAGCACTTCACTCAGTCTTCTTGCAACAATCTGATTCCCTCGTCCATTCACATGGCAACCATCTGTCCCACTATGGGCCGGCGAAATTGTCGAAATATGGACCGCTTAGACACTTTTGCAGCCGATTCTTCCTAAGTCCGACAGGCTCCTAGGGGAGGGTTGCGAGGATTGCTAATTATCTTCACCATCCCCCCGAGGCAAAAAATTAATCTACCTATTTGCGGTCAGGCAGGTCAAAAAAGTTAATGAGAAGCGAACCAAAAATTTTCCGGGATCAATTCACCAGATTCCACAAACGAATGAACAATTGCTTAGGGTTCGCGAAACAATAACGGATCATATGGAATGTATGGTTCCGCGCTCTATCATCTGGAACCCTGCCATGTTCGTCTCCCAAGGGCCG
>CBDUWS010000370.1:0-2522 GCA_965370985.1 uncultured bacterium | reverse complement strand
GAAGTTCAGGAATCAAAACCAACTGAAGAATCTCATTCTTGAATCTAAATCCTTTGAGGGCTGATTTTCCATGTCTTTGGTGCACATAAAAAATCTGACCTTGGAAGTTGAGGAGAAGAAGATCCTAGATGGCCTTAACTTGACTATTGGCACTCAAGAAATTCATGCCCTGCTTGGGGCTAATGGTTCGGGGAAAAGCACTCTGGCTTATGTCCTGATGGGCTGTGAAGGATACTGTCCAAATGCCGGCGAAATCCTTTTTGACGGAAAGAATATCGGTTCCCTTAAGACTTACGAGCGCGCTCAGCTCGGCATCACACTCGCTTGGCAAGAGCCGGCCCGCTTCGAAGGTATCACGGTTGATCAATATGTAAGGTTGGGACATGAAGGTATCGACCCACGTGTTTACCTCACTGCTGTCGGGCTATCACCTGCGGCCTATGCTCATCGTATGGTTGACAAATCCCTTAGTGGGGGAGAACGCAAGCGTATCGAGTTAGCGTCGGTCCTTGCCCTCAAGCCTCGATTGGCCATTTTGGATGAGCCAGTCTCAGGAATCGACATGCTGTCGGTTCAAGAAATCATCGCTGTCATTCGAGCCTTTCGTGAGGGGGGCGCATCGGTTCTCCTGATTACCCATACGGAAACCATCGGGCTGATCGCTGATCGAGCGTCACAATTATGTGCAGGAAAGATCATTGCCTCTGGCGATCCCCAAGAGATTGCTGACCAGTACAAAAAAGGAAGCTGTGTTCGTTGCGATGGAGAGACGTGCTTGCCCAGAGAAGCTGTCATGGCAGAGAAATAATAAAGTATCGAAATCAAGATTTAATCTTTCAACCAATGTCCGAAGACATGACAAAGAACAGGGAACAATAACGTTGAATCTCGACCGTCTGTCATTCCCGCAGGTTTCTGGCGGGAATCCAGGTTTTTCAGTCTTGAAGATGGATACCCGCCATCATCTGCGGGTATGACGAAACGGGTGCTCGGCGCCAATATTATCGGTGCGATCTCATACCGACAATGTTTGGCAGATAAGATCCAAGGTTTTACAAATAAAGACTATGCGTGAACTCAAGGTACTCACAAATACATTTGCGTCAATGGGCGGAGACCCGGAAATCTTCGCCGATACGCATATTGCGCATATGGCCGCAAACGGCCACCGAGTGTTAAGCCATCGAGAAATTCCAGGCGTCAAACTTCACGTCCAGGAAACGACGGAGGCCATCGTCAATACCATAACAGTGTTGCGCGGAAGGCATATCGATTTTCCCATTCATCTCTGTATAGGCATCATCGAACCCACAGGCACTCAACGAATTCAAACCCGATTGACGGTAGAAAAAGGAGCCTCAGTCGGCTTCTTGGCGCATTGCCTCTTCCCCTATGTCGAGTCTGGCGAACACCGAATGGATGCCACGATTGAGATTCAGGAAGGAGCCAGCGTCAAATACATGGAGACGCATTACCATGGACCGTATGGTGGAATGGTGGTCGTGCCGCACGCGGTGGTGAGAGTCGGTAAGGGCGCACGGTATATTTCAGACTTCACACTCACCACAGGGCGGGTCGGAAATCTGTCGATCGACTATGTCGTTCGCGTTGAAGAAGACGCCATCGCAGAACTCACCGCCAAAGTGTTTGGCCGTGGAACTGATGTCATCAGCATTAAGGAACAGATCGAACTCAATGGCGAGAACGCAAAAGGACTCATTAAGACACGGGTGGCAGTCGAACAGGACGCGAGAGCTGAACTTACGGGAATAATGGAAGCCCACGCCAAAGGCGCACGAGGCCATGTGGACTGTCGAGAAATCATCAAAGATCACGCTGTGGCCAGCGCCGTCCCCATCGTGAAGGTCACACATCCCTTAGCCAAAGTCACGCATGAGGCGGCCATCGGCAGTGTCGATCAAAAGGAACTGGAAACCTTAATGGCGCATGGCCTGGATCCCGAACAGGCCACCAAGCTAATCGTCAGCGGTATGTTGCAGTAGATGTCAAAAGCCTTCTCCCGCGTTCAAAGACGGGCCTAGAGGAAGGGGTAGCCTTAGCCAAACGTGAATAGGTTTAAATGATGGTACGGGTCTGACTCCGTATAAGAATGGTTGCGTTAGGTATCGTTCCACGGATTGATCAGCATGACCCCTGTGGCTTTAAAATCAGAGATATTCCGCGTCATCAAATGAAGGCCGTGTTGTTTCGCTGTAGCTGCGATCAGCCCATCCTTACGCTTCATGGAAACGAGGACTCAATGAAAACACCAATGGCCTGATTTGCCAGTATTTCCCGAAGCACCGACCCTTCATGACTATAGTGTTTCCAATGGCATGCGGGCCGCAGCTTTCAGCCTTCGTAGCCGACCTGCTACTTCGGCGAAGGAGGCTTTGCGAAGGCTGGCGGCCTTTTCCAACATTTCCCAACAGAGAGTGGAAGACATGCGGATTGGGGGGGCGTATACTTAAAGATTGATGAGTGCAAGTCGATTACCCTAAAAAGTAGTTCGGTAAAGGAGA
>CBDUWS010000369.1:0-2535 GCA_965370985.1 uncultured bacterium | reverse complement strand
TTGAACTGTCTTCGCACCGTTTGTATGCGTCAGAAGAATTAGCCTTCCTTCGCCAGGATCCCCAGGAATAAGATCGCGAGGCCCATCCTTTTTTTTGCTGGTTGTTTGTCTGACACTTGCTTGTGAGTGACAGGATCTTTGACTTTCTGTTCTCGGCTTGATTTGAGGGACCGCGATTTCCCGGTATTGATCGTTTCAGACAAATGTGTCTGTAGATTCTGCTTATTGACTTGAAGAGGGGCAATAATCGGAGAAGGGGTATAGGTGCGGGCTTGGCCTTCCCCAAGCAGAAGCCCCGCCAGGAGAATCATTCCTGTGAGTCCACTCAGGCACCAGACTCTGGCTGTAGGGTTCTGAAGAATCTGTTTCATGTTTTGAGCCCCCCTGATGCGACGTTTGAGTGCCGCAGGAAATAATTTCAGGTCCATCATCTTATCGCCATCTCTTTGGGAATCTTGCGCAATGAAGCGTTTATGGTTGTTTCAGCACAATGTGGTCATTCTTTGGAGATTTTATGATAAGAGGGTCGGTCGTTTTCCAAAAACAAAAATTCTTGAATTATGCTGAACGGTGAATCGAGGTTGGGCAAAAAAAGGTATTGTTAATTTGACATAGATAATCACACTCTAAAAAGTATTGAAAACAAAAGACAAAAACTTTAAAAAGCTACACATATTTAACAATGCCAGGTTTTCAAATATTCTCTGAGTAGTCGATATTTTTACTTAATGAGAAAGGAGCATGTTCCTGCCACTGCATTGGTAGCGTAGGGCAGGGAATGGGGTGAACACACTCATGGTCGTCAGCCTCCTGAGACTTAAGTTTCCTTTTAGCCTGGCCGAAGGGGAACGAGAAGTCCTTTTGGAGGATTGCGATGGCTGGGTTCTTGACATCATTCCGCAAACGCTTCCTGCTGTTTTTGGGTTGCTCAACTCTGCATTCTCCAGGCGCTGGGTCTTACTCGAATCTTCCATCCTATTCCCTTCTCGTCGGCCTTGTGATTTTTTGGGGCATTGCACTGGGTTTACCATTGAGGAGCGAAGCGGCTCCGGGCTCTGATTTGCCCTTGAAGCATATTCGAACGTCTATTCCCATTTTGGGGACGACGAAGAATGGTAATGCTGAGCCGATTGGGATTGTTGCCGAAATTCAATTGGAATTTCTTCAACGTCCTGATCACAAAGGGCTAGATGTAGAATTTCTGACAACACCTGGAAAATTTTCTCCATATGCCCAACGTTCCGTCATGCAAGCTCTCCATCGGGTCTTAGAAGCTGCCGAATTGAACCCTGATTCTTGGACGATCCGCTTCCGATTGCCATACCCAGGCGTAACGCTGTACGGGGAAAGCTTATCGGCGATGGCTGCATTGAATATTGTCGCCATCGCGAAGAATGAGCCGGTTGATGAAGAAACGGTCCTGACTGGCACGGTGACGGCTGATGGGAATGTAGGAACCGTAGGTGGCGTGCCATTGAAGATTTTGGCGGCATATGAACAGCATTTTCGCAGAGTTTTGATTCCTGAAGAACCGGATATTGCTGATGATGACTGGGAAACCCCTTTTCTCATGGAAGTTCTGCCTGTTGGCTCTATTAGCAAAGCGTATTTGGCTCTGACGAATCGGCCACTTCGAACTTCCCTAAAAAAGCATTCGCTCACCGCTGGTTTAACTCCCTAAGGGCTGGTCTTCCGTTCAAGTATTCGAATTTCAATTTTTTCTCTCGGATGAACCTGTACGCGCGTAGACATTGGTTTATTCTAACTATCAATTTTTTGGGTATGCTTGATTCTTAGGTCGGAATATTTCTATGGTGAGAAGAGGGTGATAGAAATTGTTAGGTACACTTCACCATTGACCGATGTTCAATCTGTGTTCGCGATGAGAGATTCCTATTCATGAAGTCTGAGCCTCCACCCTGCTTTGCGGTTGATATTGATAACGTCTTGGGGAGAGCTGAACCCGAAGTTCAGCGCCTGTTTCAGGAAGTAACGGGAAAGGTATGGCCCGTGGGAATGTACGGCAGCGCTGGAGGGCTGGATTCGAGTGCGATTCAAGAAGATTTAATCGAGAAAATTTTTTCCCGGTTTCATGAAGAATGTATTTCTCAGTTACCGCTGTTTCCTGGGGCCAAGTACACCTTAGAGGTCATTCACCGAACGTATCGCATCATTATGGTGACGGCCAGGCGTCCCTATTCACGGCCGCAAACGCTGGAGTGGTTAACGAGACATGGTCTTCCCTTCGATGCTTTGTACCATACCGAAGAAAAAACGGAGATTCCGGAATCAATCACTCTTGCAATTGATGATCATCCTCATCATCTTCAAAGCTATCAAGCGGTTGGGGCAAAGGTATTCGTTATGGACCAACCCTGGAACCGTCATGTTGTGGATGCGAAAGTGATTCGTATAACCGGTTGGGATGATCTATTGCAGTGGTGGCATGTTCGACGGATTGATCCGTGGCGTGATATTTCGAATGAAACTCCTGCTCCATACCATTTTTGGAAACGTCTCCCGATTCCGGCTTAG
>CBDUWS010000368.1:0-2555 GCA_965370985.1 uncultured bacterium | reverse complement strand
CCGGTTGGGAACCGGTTACAGCTCTGTAACGTTTTAAGAGCTACGGTTAATGGACAAGATCCAGATTCAATGAATCTGGTTAGATGGAGAATGAGGAGAAGTCAGCAGAACGTTGTTTTGAGGAGGAACTTGATTTGGGATGGGAATGAACCCAGAAGAGTTTGAAATGCACGTAGGTCGGGTTCAACAGCCCTTTTCTTTTTCAGATTCTACGGGTAAGGGAACAGGAAAATTCAATTCCACCGTCGTTCCTTTCCCCAGCTCACTTTGAATACGGAGTTGGCCACCCAGCAATTGAACCAGATGCTTGACGATAGACAAGCCAAGTCCGGTCCCGCCCTCTTCTCTAGAGCGCGCACGATCCACGCGGTAAAACCGTTCAGTGATCCGAGGTAAATCGGTTGAAGGAATTCCCTGACCGGTATCGTTCACATGTAAGAGAATCCTCTCGTTTTGTCTCTGGGCGTGGAAAGAAATACTGCCGCCATCAGAGGTGTATTTCATCGCATTGTCTACAAGATTGAGAAGAATTTGAATAACGCGGTCCCGATCGGCCCACACCCTCGCCTCCTCCTCAATCCGGTTAGTAATATGAAGGTGTTTTTTCTGGATTTGAGACTGAAACATTTCGGAAACTTCATCAACCACATCCTTCAATCCGACCGCTTCACAACGCAAAGCGATTTTTCCTGATTCGATTTCTGAGAGGCTTCGCAAATCGTCCACTAAACGACTGAGTCGCTCAGCATGTTGGTGAGCAACATGCACGAATTTTCGATTATTCGGCGTTTCCAAAGTTGGTTCATCAATCAATGTTTCCAGGTATCCGATGATCGCAGCCAAAGGGGTACGCAACTCATGGGACACATTATCAATAAATTCTGCCCGCACCTGTTCTAAACGACGCAATTGGGTAACATCATGCAACACGATCACACTGCCATTTTTCTGATTAGCCAGGGGGAACGGCAATCCATACACTTCTACTGTCATACGTGTCGGTGCATGAATAACAACTTCCGCACGTTGCCGTTCATAGAGCGACAGATCTCGACATCGCTCGACCAATTCAGCTAATTCCTTATTACGAATCACTTCCCACACTGACTGGCCTTGCAACTGTTGTTCATCTAACCCAAGAATACGGCAGGCACTGGAATTACTAAAAAGAACCTGCCCTTGATGATCAAAGGCCACGACTCCTTCCACCAAATTTTGAACAATGGCTGAAATTTTCGCACGTTCCTCTTCAAGATTTCCCATCCGTTTCTTTATTTGTTTGACGGTATGCTGAAGTTGGGAACCCAAGGACTCAGGCACAGAATGGAGGGGAGAACGCCCCTCTGGGCTATCGGTTACTTGCTGTAAATCGACAAGGCTCGCGCGAATCTTCTTTTCATTGTCACAAATCTGACTCCAGGCTTTCCGCGTCATCAAATAAGCCACGCTGAGCAGGCCAATCCCAAGCAACCCTACTGACCACAATGGCCATCCCCAGGTCAGGCCTGCTCCAATTACCATCATGGCTGCGACCATCCAACCCACAAGAATGAAAGGAGGATTACCCATTATTGAATCACCCAATCAGACGCAGACGCTTATGAATCCATTTCGGCATCAAAACGATATCCTACACCTTTCACGGTTACGACCCGCTTCTGTTCCTCTCCTAACTTTTCTCGGAGCCGCCGGATATGAACATCCACCGTACGAGATTCGATATCAACAGCATTGGAATATCCCCAAACCCTTTCCATAATTTGCTCACGATTGAGCACACGTCCGTTGGCATTCATGAGCCCGCATAACAGATCAAACTCCTTGACGGTTAGATCAACCCTTTTCCCTGCAACCAAAACCTGATGTTTTCCCTCATCCACAACTAACGTTCCTATCTGCTTAACAGAGGGCAGATCTTGGGTCTGTCCACGCCGCAACACAGCCTTCACCCTAGCCACGAGTTCACGTGGACTAAAGGGTTTCACCATATAATCATCCGCTCCCATTTCCAATCCGACGATACGGTCCACCTCTTCCGCCTTCGCGGTTAACATGATAATGGCCACCGACGCAGTCTTGGGATCTTTACGGAGTTTGCGGCACACCTCCAAACCATCCACACCCGGCAACATGAGATCGAGCACAATCAGATCAGGATTACGCTCTCTGGCCAATTGAAGCGCCGTTTCCCCATCTCGAGCTTCAAGACATTTCATCCCATCCTTTTCAAGATGGTATCGGACTAATTCCACCAAATCTTTTTCATCATCTACGACTAACACTGTTGCCGTCATAACAGTTTCTCCTCAAGATTGAGCGTCAATGTACTAGCCTCCAGTTTCCATAGATTTTTTTCGTGATGTTCGGAATAGTGATTAATTGCAACCATGACATAAGGATCATCTTCATTGTAGATGCGATCCAAACATTTTGGTGCCGCTATATAGATCCTGCGCCGTAATGCAAAACTGGGCCATAAGGAAGGGAGGGAATCTTCTCACTTTAACCTAAAAACAGCAGTTGGATCACGAAAGTCTGCACAACCCCTTGACGCA
>CBDUWS010000367.1:0-2556 GCA_965370985.1 uncultured bacterium | reverse complement strand
TTTCCATGGTCTCCCCTTCTTGATCCAATTTTCGTACGGTTTTCTTATAGCCCATTAGCCTTTCGAGCCTTGGCTAGGGTACATTGCCAAAAACATCCTACTCAAGCCCAAGTATACAATCTACTCCTTACATGTTGAACGACTTCGATAACCAGCATTTCAAGCAAGCCTTGCTCGAACTTCGGTCGGATCTTCTCGCCGTGGAACAATCCGGCCAGGATGCCGCCCAAACCGTCGAGCTGGATCAGACAACCATCGGACGCGTCTCTCGCATGGACGCCCTACAAGGACAGGCTATGGCCAAGGAGTCCCAACAACGGCGAACGATTCAGCTGCAACGAATCGAGGCAAGCCTTCAACGATTGGAAAAGGGGATTTTCGGACTCTGCCTGCGGTGCGGTGAAGAAATTAATGTGAAGCGCTTAGCGTTCGACCCTACCGCGCCATTGTGTATCGACTGTGCCAGTCAAGGGAAAAAATGATAGCGGGTTATCATGAAACGTTTTCATCTTGCTCTCGGAGTTTCGAACATTGTTGTTCATTGTGCCAACTCCCCCACCTAGTCTCGGTCCAACAGTCACACAGCCCTCAAATATATTTCCATGAAGCTTCAGGATGAAAGGTGAACGCCACCAACCCAAATCACAACTGCCCCCTGTGCCGGGAGGAAGTCAATGAGGAATTTCATCAGGACCGGCGCCGGAATTATGTGGTGTGTCGCCATTGCCAATTAGTCTTTGTGCCCGCTGCACAATATATATCGGAAGCCGATGAAAAGTCGGCTTATGATCATCATCAAAACTCTCCAACTGACCCCGACTATCGTCGATTCCTTAGCCGGCTATTTCTTCCTCTGCAAGATCGCTTAGTTCCCCAAAGTCATGGCCTGGATTTTGGGTCCGGCCCCGGCCCTACACTCTCAATCATGTTTGAAGAAATTGGCCATACCGTCACCATCTATGACTATTTTTATGCGAAAAATCCTATCGCCTTACAGCAAACCTATGATTTTATCACCGCCACAGAAGTGGTAGAACATCTGCATGATCCGGCAACAATCCTCCTGCAATTATGGACGCTTCTCAAACCAGGCGGTTATCTTGGACTCATGACCAAACTTGTACGAGATCAAGAAGCGTTTGCCACGTGGCATTACAAAAATGATCTGACCCATGTGTGTTTTTTCTCCAGGGCAACATTTGAATGGTTGTCTGATCAATGGCAGGCTGAGCTGGAATTTTTCAATAGCGATGTCATGTTATTTCGTAAACTTCCAGTTTCTTAGGCTCACTAGGCATTCCTCAACCTTACAAACAATTATTCATGTCTCAGCATGCCGATATTGGAATCATAGGTGCAGGTGCGGCAGGCCTGGCTGCAGGCATCTTCGCGGCGGAAACCAATCCCTCCCTTCGAATTATTCTTCTGGATGGGGCGAAAACAATTGGGGCAAAAATTCTGGTCTCAGGGGGTGGGCGCTGTAATGTAACCAATCAACGCGTGACTACTTCCGACTTTCATGGGAACCGGAGTGTCATCGACCGGGTTCTTCGACGATTCGACGAGCAGGCAACTATGCGATGGTTCGATTCTCTGGGAGTTCCCCTGCAAACAGAAGCAACTGGCAAACTGTTTCCCGTCACCAACAAGGCTCGAACTGTACTAGATGCCCTCCTGCGTCGCTGTAAAGAGTTGTGCATTACTCTTCTGCCGCAACACTATGTTCAATCCATAACGTATCAAGGAAAAGATTTCTTGATTCAACATTCGCAGGGAGGGTTTCAGGTTCAACGCCTAATCTTGGCAACCGGAGGCCGCTCTCTTCCCAAAACCGGATCGGATGGATCAGGATGGGATCTGGCTCGACATTTAGGCCATACCGTGACCCCAACCTATCCTGCCTTGGTTCCTCTGTTGATTGATCCATCGTTTTTCCATGCCGGCCTTTCTGGAATTTCGCATGAAGTGATGCTCACCACTCGAGTGAATAACAAAATCGTTGATCGTCGAACCGGTAGCCTGTTATGGACACATTTGGGAATAAGCGGACCTGTGGTGCTGGATGCCAGCCGTTTTTGGGTTCTGGCTACCGAACAGGGGCAAAAAGTCCAACTCCATCTCAATTGTTTCCCGCAGACCGCCTATCATGAAGTCGAAAAATGGCTCATTCAGGCCGCTGCTCTCCCCGGCCGAAAAACTGTTCAAGCGTTGTTGGCCGAGCGATTACCAACCCGTGTCGCCTCACGGCTTGCGCAGTTCCTGGAACCCGATATTTCTCATACTCCCGTCAACCTTCTTCCAAAGAAAACCCGCAACACCCTCGTTCATACCCTCACCAACCTTTCCCTCCCGGTCATCGGATCGCGCGGCTGGAATTTTGCCGAAGTCACCGCAGGCGGAGTCCCACTCAAAGAAATCAAGCCCAACTCCATGGCCTCTCGAATCATTCCTGGACTCTATGTGATCGGAGAAATGTTGGATTGCGACGGACGCATCGGTGGGTTTAACTTTCAATGGGCCTGGGCAACCGGATATATTGCCGGATACCATGCCGCT
>CBDUWS010000366.1:0-2563 GCA_965370985.1 uncultured bacterium | reverse complement strand
TTCAATAGACTGAGTAATGTTTCTGGGTCGGAAGCTTCAAGAACAAGCGCGCGATTTCTGAGGTTGAGAAACCCTTCTTTGACTTGATGGTCTAGGAATCTCAACAGATCGTCGAAAAACCCAAAACAATTCAGAATGCCGCAAGGTTTTTCATGGATTTTGAGCTGCGCCCACGTCAGCATTTCACAGCATTCCTCCAATGTTCCAAAACCACCGGGCAAGGTGATAAAACCCGCAGACAGCTCGGCCATGAGGGCTTTCCGTTCGTGCATCGTTTCGACGATATGAGTGGTTGTGAGGTGGGCATGCAACAGCTCCTGTTCCGCTAACTGCCTTGGCATCACTCCAATAACCTCTCCTCCTGCTTCCAGGACTGTTGAGGCCAAGATTCCCATTAATCCAATATTCCCGCCTCCGTAGACTACGCCCAATCCATGTTGAACGAGGGTCTGGCCCAATTGTTGTGCGATGGTCGTAAAATCTGGCGAGTTGCCTAAGCTTGATCCACAAAAGACGCAAATATATTGCATGGTGGAGTGAGGAATTATGAGAGAAATGCGGCCAAGGCCTCGCCTAATTTTCTAGGGGTAAGGCCGTGAGAGCGTAAGGATTTACTCGAGCGCCGTTGAGGCGAATGCCCCAGTGAAGATGAGGGCCGGTGGCTCTCCCTGTGGACCCGACTTTTCCCAACGCGTCTCCTTTTTTGAGAGGCTGGCCTGGTTGAACGTCAATTTCTGATAAATGAAAATACATGGAAAACAATCCGACACCATGATCGATGATCACTCCTTTTCCTGAGAAGAAATGATCCACGGTTGCCACGACCGTGCCTTTGTTAATGGCATGAACAGGCGTACCGTTGGGGGCGGCGATGTCTTCTCCTGAATGTGGACGTTTCTGTTGTCCATTGATCACGCGACGACTGCCAAACCGTCCGCTTACCCTTCCTTTGACGGGTTCCAGAAAGGCGCTATCCCATAAAGGCTGTGTGCCGATGTGGTTAAAGGCGGCCGACATTTCTTTTTGTTCGAGTCGTACACGTTTTAAGGTTTTGGAATCTAGATCCACCTTATTCTTTGGTAATTTGAGGTGTTGGACAGCATAGTCTTCTTTGAGGATTTCTACGGAGTAGGTGAGATGATCTGTTTTATTATTGGCTTGTATCGTGATGCGCAATTCCTGTTTCCCAGGTGGGTCTTGCATATCGATGCCAACGATTGCGGCAAACCTGGTATCTGTCAACGGAAAGAAGGGGATCTTTCGTTTTAGAAGAATGCCGCTGACGTGAGATTGTGGGTCGTTGACAGGGACTTCAATCCACAGGATTTCTCCTTGTTTGCCGCTGAATTGCTTTCCTATACTCGGATCATGGCTTTCTGCGGCCTCAATAATTTGGAGAGGAAAGATGCTGACAATGAGGAAACAGAGAATACGCAGCAATGGCTCAAAGCGCTTCATTGATGGTGCAGGCAAGAAATTGGCTGGTTGCTCATGGGTAGAGTCGATTATACGGAACCTGGCTCAATAGTTCATCGACCCTGGAGTTAAATGGACAGAAAGGGTCCATGCAAAGGATCGTTTCCTCCCAATATCCGTTGAGTTTGAGATAGGTCCAATCCACAGTATACGACCGATTTTTTGCACGGGCAAATCGGATGAAGTCTCCGCGAACTTTGGCGCGCGTGGTTTGTGGTGGGGTTGTTTTGGCTTGTTCAATGGTTTCCTCATCGACGAGTTTTCTGATCCCTTGTCGTTCGGCTAATAGATAAAAAAGCCCACGTTTTCGGTTGATGTCATGATATTGCAAGTCCATCATGCTGAGTCGTGGGTCGTCCCATCCGCAGGACTTGTTTGCCATATAATTTTCCAGCAGCCATTTTTTGGTAATCCAGTCGATTTCTCTGACCAATTGCATGGGAGAGTGCCCAAGGATTTGCAAGACCCTGCCCCATTCCTCATGAATTTCGGAAAATATTTTGTTGGGAGGTTGAGACTGTAAATACTCTCCTACTCGTTCCCAAAATACCTGTTGAATTTCCAGAGCTGTTAAGTCTCGGCCGTCTTCGAGTTTAACCGTTTTTTTTAATGTTGGGTCACGAGAAATATCTCGGATCGCTTTGACGGGTTCCTCTAAATCGATGTTGGGAATGCTGTATCCGTCTTCAATCATGGACAACACGATCATCGCCGTGCCCACTTTTAAATAGGTTGCGAATTCCGACATGTTGGAATCGCCAAGAATGATATGCAGGCGGCGGAATTTTTCCGCATCAGAATGGGGCTCGTCGCGTGTATTGATAATGCTTCGGGATGACGTTGTGGAAGAAGATGTCTTTTCATGAATATGTTGCGCCCGTTGAGAAATGAAAAATTGAGACTTGCCGGAAACCTTGAGGATTTTCCCTGCCCCTGAGTAAATTTGGCGAGTGACGAAAAACGGGATGAGTTGTTCACTGACTTTCCAGAAGTCCACGTCCCGGCGCATGAGAAAGTTTTCATGCGAACCGTAGGTGTTCCCGAGCGAATCCGTATTATTTTTAAAAATGAAGATATTTCCGGAGAG
>CBDUWS010000365.1:0-2569 GCA_965370985.1 uncultured bacterium | reverse complement strand
CTTCGCCCAAGGGGAGGCCTGACGACCCATCCTCGATTGGAACGGAGGTGGATTCATGCGCCATGTTGATGGGTTCGTCGGTCATGGCGGATCCAACCGGTTCTGCTGAAACCGCTTCGCCATCCGGGATCCGGGACGATAGAGCCGATTCATCGACTGATTCATTACCGAGACCCGAGACTTGGGCCTGTAAGTTCTCATCTATTGGTTCCAGGGCCACTTCTTGGCCTGGGGCTCCGGAAACCGTGGCGACATGAACTCGTTTTTCCCCGCATCCTGTGAGACTGCCTAGAGTAAGGCTGATAATACTTATGAGTGAAAGGATGTGAATGGCTGGATGCATAGGGTAACTCCTTTGCTGAAATATCATAGTTGTTTTCGTGAATTAGGGTTGAAATGGGGACCATGAGGGTGAGCTAAGGTGAGCGCCAACCGATGAAATTTTTTCCAATCCTGCTCCCTCGCTGGTAATGATATATAACTGACTTTTGCCTCTTCTAATTGAACTGAATACGAGATGTCGGCCGTTCGGGGCCCATGAAGGCGAATCGTCTATACTATTGCCCTTTGTAATCTGGCTTCGTTGTTCGCCATTCGGACTGATCCGGCAGAGTTTAAATCCTTCGCCGGGTATTCGGCAGACATACACGATCCATTCCCCTTTGGGGGACCATGCGGGGGCTGCGTTGTAGTCTCCATCGTACGTTAAGCGCCTCACGTTGGAGCCATCAGCATCCATAATGTATATTTGGGGGCGGCCTCCGCGATCTGACGTGAAGGCCAGATGCCGCCCGTCTGGTGACCATGAAGGGGACAGCTCGGCGCTATGATGAGAGGTTAACTGCTTAGGACTTCTACTGTCCAATTCTATCTGATAGATGTCAGAATTGCCTTCCTGAGCTGCGGCATAGGTGATCGATTTTCCGTCTGGAGCAAAGGTTGCGGTGATATTGAGACTGGCTGGCGACACCAGCACCTCCTCCCGACCTGTTGCCAGCTCACGTCGCATAATTTGTTGTTTGCGGTCTCGATACGCGGTGTAGATGAGTGATTTGCGGTCAGGGGACCATGTCGGCATGAGGTTGAGATAGCCATCAGCCGTCACCTGCTGTGGGTCATACCCGTCATAATCCATAACGAACAGCTCTCGACCGTTTTCTTTTTCCCCAACAAAAGAGATCTTGGTTCTGGCAATCCCCTGTTCTCCCGTATATCGATAGACCAGCTCGTCGGCCCACCGATGGGCCATTAAGCGGATCAGGGTATCGGTCGTTTTGAGAGAAAAATAGCGTTTTCCGGTCAAGAGATCTTGGTGCCCGGGATCAAAGGCGCAAGCATCAAAGATTAGCCCTTCCACGCCGCTTGAGGTGCCACCCATACCAATTCTTCCCCAAGTCGATACGGTGACTTGTTTGTAGTGTGTCCCCAGACTTGGAGAAAGACTTACGCATTTATTCTCGGAAAATTCGCCTTTTTTGAGTGGCAAGTCTGCTACGGCAAAGACCTGGGAGCGAGTCAGATCGTCTTTTAGAATAGATCGAACTTGGGTGTCGGTCTGTTCTGAAATCTTGTCGTCTTGTTGCACGGAAGAAAATCCCATGACCCAGATGGGGATTTTTTGAAATTCTGAACGCGTGGCCTCCAGAATGGCGTCTTCTCCAAAAATCAGAGATGGAAACAACAAGGTAAGCACGCAAGGCGTCCAGAGAAGGAAACGAAAGCTGCGATGGAACAAAATTTTCATCATACAGGCCAGGTCCTTTTAATCTTTAATAAATCGATACTGGACATCAAAGAATGATTCCGAAATGTCCGAAGGGAATGGTGGTAAGGGGTTTACAGCTTGCACAGCACGTTGCGCTGCAGAATCGTAGTATGCATGCCCCGAGCTTTCAGCAATATGAATGCGAGAAATTTCTCCAGATCGGGAAATATGAAATTTCATGATCACCAGGGGAGGGCTAGCCAACAACGGAGGTGCAACCCATTGGCTATCTATTGCATCCTCCACCATCGCCAAGTACCGGTTTTTCCCAGGAGAGGGCTTGTCCGCAGAACCTCCAGGGCTTCCGGCCGCTTGCACTTGAAGCAATTGCAGTCGTTGCTTGATCGACTCAACCGGGGCTACATCGGGAATAGACAGTTTCGCGATTCGTTGGTCTAATGCTGATGGAGGAGGTTTCGTTGATGGTTTGGTTCGTTGGGGAGGAATCTCTTTTAGAGCGGGCGTACGCGCTGTCGACTTGAGTCCTTCCATTAATTTCTTGACCGTCTCCGACATTGTTGGTTGTGTGGACGATCTCGGCTTCTGGTGTGTTGGCAACCGTTTCCGAGATATCTCTGGAACGTTGGACACTGGAGGAGGCGTAGGAATGTTAGGGAGGCTTCTTTTGAGCGATTCCTCTATTTTGGAAGACGACAGGGTGTTGGGTGGCGTAGTCGGTTGAGACTTCTTGAATGGCGTGACCTCGCTTAATGTTGGGATAGCCGGTGCGGGTTTCACCGCTGATTGAATTCTTGCCTCTGTGGTTGGGGATTCAAGCGGTGGTGGTTTCGAAGGAGCTTGAGT
>CBDUWS010000364.1:0-2572 GCA_965370985.1 uncultured bacterium | reverse complement strand
GTTGGCGCACGTGGAATACGGCGACATCGTTCCAGCGCTTGCCGAGCGCCCGCCTTTTCAAGATCAGCGATCAACTGCTGAAAATCTTCCCCATGGCTTTCGGGAAGGTCTTCTAGATCATAAAATGTGACTCGATCAGTGGTCGTGTTATGTTTTGCGGGCAGAAACCAGGTGTCGTCGGGAATGTTCAATCCTTTTTCGTGTAAGATGCCACGAACTTTGGCATGATTGCCCATAGCTGCAAATACCCGGGCATTCGCATCTCCTGGACTGCCTCCACAAGCGCCACAATCCAAAGCCCCAAAATAGGGATTGTTGTCGGTTTCACTCCCATGGCCACAGAGAACGACGAGTCGACCAAAATTTCCGGTGAGTCCCATCGCACGTAGTCCATTTTCAATAAATGTGGCCTTCTCGGAAACTGAGAACCCTTGACACATCTCTTGGGGAATCCCTACAGCCGGAACATCATCCCCTCGGGCATTCATGGAATCTGATGGGGCGGACAGAGCTATCTGTGTTTGAACCGGATTGGCAAACCACCTGGCAATCCACGAAGTTATCGCATGGTAAGGCTTAAGAATTAACGTTTTTCCTACGAGTCCTAGACTAAAGAATAATCCAAGCACATCAATCACCATGAGTGACCCAACAGGGTTCCGCTTCAGATCATGGAATAGATGATGCCCGAGTTGATTCCATCGTGATCCTGCTGAGTATTTCTCCAGCGAGCGTTCCTCCCCCATTCGAGGAACCTCCGTCACTGCATGCTTGGGAGAAAGCAGTACCGGACATAAATCAGACCGTTCCTCGCTATCAAATGCCTGGTGACTGATCGGAATGCCAAAGAACCCCGCAAAACCAAACGTGTCATACGGACCTTGCCCTTCGATATGGCGGCGGAACGACTCAGAACGTACATCGATACAAAACACTAATTGCGCTCGTGGACGAATATCTAAGCTCTTCATTACACCACGATGCGCTGAGAGTTTTTCCAGAAGGCCTTCTCTATACCTATCTTCATAGGCCTCTAACCACACCGGGCCATGAAGATCAAACGGAAAGGCATCAAGCCACCCCAATAACGTCTGAGCATCCGTGACTGAGAGGTCGTGCACCTCTATTGGCGACACCTCTAAGCATTGTGCAAGATGAAACAAGCGCCACGCGTCTCGACAAATGGCCTGTGTCTTGGGATCAACAGCTTGCCTACCCGGCTCCATCCGATCTTCGTATTCCACATGCCGCTCTTCCCAGTAGGATTTCAGGGCCGCAATAGATCCATCAATATTCCATTCACGTTGACAGACAACCTGAGTCAGCTCCACTTCATAAAATAGTCGAACAGCCAGATATTGTCGTATATCAATCGGATGTTTTTGTTGAGCATGATAGAGGGGATGTTCTCCCAGCCAGCGAATATATCTGGTCCATCCCGGCAATTGGGATAGTTCTCTTGAAATATAGGATTTCCATTGTATTTGGGGAACGCCTAGACAATTCAAACACCAAACAATGATCTCTTCAGCCTCACCAGACAGGTCCTGAACTTTCTGGTGAAAATCATGAATTCCTAGGAAATGGCCTGATTGATCCCATTGCGCCAAGTCCTGCCAGGCCCGGAAAAAGCCTTTGCTCCTGAGTGGCATCTCCCACCCGGCCAATCCCTCGTCAACAAAGGCCGCAATCCATTTAATCATTTGATTATTGATTTGCTCGACCAAGGAAGCGCCACTCAAACGATCGACCCAATCACTGACCGTTCGTTGAGCTGGCAAATCAATATTTACCTGTAGTTTTTCTCCTGTTGTTGCAGAGGGCTGTACTTGATGTTCACCAGCACAGGCGTTCTCGCCAGGAATGGCATCATGTAAGGCAAGGGTGGATAACGTGGCCTTCCACAGATTTGTCAGGTACGCCTTTTCCGGGTAATCTCTGCAATTCTCGCATTCTTCGATCGTCCGTTGGATAATCCGTTGTTTTGATTCATTTGATAGGTCTGAACGAAATTGCTGAGTGGCTCCGCCCCCACTGAGTTCCCATTGAAAAAGAACCGGCTCCAACTCTTCAAACCCAACCACCAGATGCCATTGCCATATATCACGGGCAGACAATAAATGATTCCCGATCTTGATAGGATCTTGTGATTCCGGACGAGGCCCCACACGGGCCAACGCCCGTTGAACGCTTTCCATAGTTATCCGTCCGTCTCGATAAAACTGCCGATAATCCTCATTCGGCAGATAGCCATTTCCTCCAAGAAAGTCTTTGCCTCTTCGAACGGCCTCATCAAACGGCAGATATTCCAACCCGTGAATCGGGTTTTGAGCGACCATGGTTCGCATGGGCCAAAAAGGTGCAACCAGTTCACTAGCCTCTTCGATCACATGAAGGAGATGTATCCGTTCTTCTTGGGTCAAGGGTTGAAACCCTTGCGTCATCGATTCAGACAACATGAACCCTCCAGTTACTCACGTTGTTCGGTCCCACCAAACCCTTTATAATCCAACCCCAATTCATCCTCTAAATTCTAGAGCAACCTATGCAAAACGGACGAACAAAAGGCGAG
>CBDUWS010000363.1:0-2576 GCA_965370985.1 uncultured bacterium | reverse complement strand
CGCTTTGCCTTGAATGATCAGACGAGACAGGGGCGTTTCGATTTCGTGTTGGATGAGTCGTTTCAACGGTCTCGCGCCATAGACAGGGTCATAACCCCGTGAGGCCAATTCTTTAACCGCTGCCGTGGACAATTCCAACGTCATCTGACGATCCGCCAATCTGGCTCGCAATCGTCCTAATTGAATTTCCACAATCGGACCTAGTTCCTCCTTCGTCAGAGGATGGAAGACCACCACTTCATCAACCCGATTTAAGAATTCAGGACGGAAATGTTGTTGGATTTCCCGGAGGACCAACGCTCGAAGGCCTTCGTAATCCATATTCTGTTGTTGGGCTTCCAGAATTTCCTGACTACCCAGGTTGGAGGTCATGATGAGCACGGTGTTTTTGAAATCGACCGTTCGCCCTTGGGAGTCCGTCAATCGCCCATCATCTAATACTTGAAGTAACACATTAAATACATCATGATGGGCTTTCTCCACCTCATCAAACAAAATCACGGAAAAGGGTTTGCGCCTTACCGCTTCCGTCAGTTGCCCGCCTTCTTCATAGCCTACATACCCCGGAGGTGCGCCGATCAACCGGGCAACCGTATGCTTTTCCATATATTCTGACATATCGATACGAACCAGATTGGATTCATCATCAAAGAGGGTATGCGACAGCGCACGCGCTAATTCGGTCTTTCCCACACCCGTGGGGCCAAGGAACAAGAAGGACCCGATGGGACGATTGGGATCTTTGATCCCTGACCTGGCACGTAACACGGCGTCGGCCACGGCCCGAACGGCTTCGTCTTGCCCAATCACGCGTTGATGTAAATGGTCATCAAGATGTAAGAGTTTTTCCACTTCTCCTTGCATCAGACGACTCACGGGAATACCTGTCCACCGGCCAACAACTTCGGCAATATCTTCTTCATCCACTTCTTCTTTCAAGAGTCGGCTGGTTACTTGCTGGCTGGCCAATCGCTCCTCTTCTTCTTTCATTTGTTTTTCAAGCTTAGGGAGCGTCCCGTATCGCAATTCTGCCACGCGATTCAAATCATATTGCCGCTCCGCCTGTTCGATTTCTTGCTTAACTCCTTCGATTTCTTGTCGTATTTGCTGTAATTTGCCCACTGAAGACTTCTCCGCGTCCCACTGGGTTTTCAATTCCTGCAAGGCTGCCTGTTTGGCCTGAAGCTCCTGCTCTAAATTCATGAGCCGGGTTTGGCTGGCCGCATCGGTTTCTAGCTTTAAGGCTTCCCGTTCAATTTCCATCTGTAACACTTTTCGAGAAATTTCATCCATTTCCACGGGCATGCTATCGATTTCTGTCCGCAATCTTGCTGCCGATTCATCGATCAAGTCGATGGCTTTATCCGGCAAAAAGCGATCACCGATATAGCGATGAGACAACCGAGCAGCGGCGACAAGCGCCGAATCTTTAATGCGTACCCCATGATGCACTTCATATCGTTCCCTCAGCCCGCGTAGAATGGAAATAGTATCTTCAACCGACGGTTGGTCAACTACAATCGGTTGAAACCGACGTTCAAGGGCCGCATCTTTTTCAATATGCTTGCGGTATTCATCCAGAGTCGTGGCACCGATTAAATGCAAATCCCCCCGGGCCAACATGGGTTTCAAGAGATTGGCCGCGTCCATCGCCCCTTCCGCCGCACCTGCACCAACGACCGTGTGCAATTCATCAATAAACAGGAGAATCTGCCCTTGCGACGATTGGACTTCTTTTAAGACGGCTTTCAATCGTTCCTCAAATTCTCCACGAAATTTAGCCCCTGCCACCAACGCCCCCATATCCAACACAATAAGCCGTTTTTGCTTCAGGCTTTCCGGCACATCGCCTTTGATTATGCGCTGGGCTAACCCTTCCACAATGGCGGTTTTGCCCACACCGGGTTCACCAATTAACACAGGATTATTTTTTGTCCGTCTGGATAAAATTTGAATGACACGGCGGATTTCTTCGTCCCGACCGATAACGGGATCCAGTTTCCCTTGACTTGCCAATCGCGTCAGATCGCGGCCATATTTTTCTAACGATTGATACGTCCCCTCCGGATCCTGGCTCGTCACACGCTGATTGCCACGTACATGTTGAAGTCCGGTCAACAACTTATCTCGCTTTAATCCCAGTATCCCAAACACCCCGCCTTCTTCAACCATAGCCAACAAGACATGTTCCACACTCAGGTACTCGTCCCGAAGCTCTTTCATCTCTGTCTCTGCTTGATTGAGGATTTTTCCTAAACGGGGGGTCAGATGCACTTGCCCTGGGGCTGCACCGCTCCCCTGGACTTGGGGGATTTTTTGAAGAGCCTGCTCGGCGGCATTGCTCACGGACTTGGGAGACACACCCGCTTGCTCGAGAATAGGTATCGTCGAACCATCGGCCTGTTCCAATAAGGCGACCAATAGATGTTCAACGTCAATCCCTTGATGGTTTCGACGCATAGCCAAACCCGAGGCTGCTTGTAACGCTTCCTGCAATTTGATCGTCATTTCATTGGGGTTCATCAGAATACCTCTTCCTTTGTTTTTTCGGTCTTCTACTCAAAGAAATCATCAAA
>CBDUWS010000362.1:0-2578 GCA_965370985.1 uncultured bacterium | reverse complement strand
GGAGTTTCATCGTCAGTAAACCCTTCACCTCCTGCCCACACAAGAGAAGAAAAAAGCACCACGATCCATCCACTTGCACTTCTTAGATGTATCATGAGGATTCGTTCAAAAGGGATAACTTAACCCAGCGAAAACTGCTCCGCCTTCCCTGCTATATCCCCAATCTACCCGACTGACTAAATTTGGCCGCACAATCCCTCGAAACCCCACACCAGGAGTCACTTCCCAATCATTAAATTGTCGATACTCAAAATCCTTGTAGGTCCGTCCCATATCTACAAATGGGACCATTTCCAATTCAAGTGTCACATTGAGCATTTTCAGGGCCATCAAATGCATGCGCTCCTCAACATTTACAACCACCATATGTTTATCAATAAATCGATCTCTTCCAAATCCTCGAAGATTGTTCTCGCCGCCCAACGAACTTTGTTCAAAAAACGGGATCCCATCGCCAAAACTTAATTGCAACATGGCCCGCGCCACAAAAATATACCGCTTGGACGGGCTTGGAAACAGTTGCCTGGCATCAAACCCAAACCGAGAATACAATTGATCATCAATATCCCGACGGTCAAAGTTCTGGGCTAACTCTGCAAAAGCTTCGAATCGAGTCCCTGCGGTTGGACTCACGAGATTATCACGCGAATCATACTGGAACACCAAACGATGTGCGAGAATCGTTGCCCCATCCATTCCTGGATCGTCGGGAAAACGGTTTTTGGAATAGGGTTCATCGTCGACCCCTCCTCTTTGGATCTCCACATCACGGAATCGCTGATTCACCGATAACCGGGTTACATCGTTCAGATGAATCCCAAAATTCCAATGCACTTGAATTTCACGACCCGTATAGTTGGTTTCATGGTCCTCCGGGGTTGTTTGACCTAACCCAAAATACCGCTTTGTGGCATTTTTGAAATATTGAGCTCCGAGGTCCACAAAGAACAGCCCCTCAATAAATCCCGGATCCTGGTATCGAAATTTCAATTTCCGCTCTATTTCATCCGTGTAAGAACCTACCGTTTCTAATTGGCTGCCTCCCGACCAGTACCTGAAATAGTTCACGGTCCCTCTCACCCCCAAAAATGAGTTATGGATCAGCATAGGAGCCAGGAGAGACCGAAGATTTCCCTCCTCATCCGAGTCCAACACGGGAACAATAAGCCCAAAGTCTCGCCCGTCGTTTTTGGAAGTTGAAATAGCGGGGACAATAAAAAATGATTTTTCAGCACAGACAGAGGAAGGGATGACAGTTCCCGTTAAGGCCAGGCAGACCATCGCCGTCAACCACGGCGCACGGGAAAGTATCATTAAGCTGGCTCCTTAGGACGAGGCCGCCAGATCTACCTTTGAACGAAGTTTGTCAAGCAAGCCGTCAAATGAAGAAGATTTGATAATTCGCGAGAATTGCCCTCGATAATTTTTCGTCAAACTTACTCCATCAATAATCACATCATAGACTCCCCACTTATCATCTTTTTTGAGAAGGCGATAATCCAAGGGAATTTGCACTTTTGGCGACAAGACTTTTGTCTGAACTTCCGCAAAGTTTCCTTTCAGTCGTTCTTTCAGATACTCCACCTGTTCTCCGGCATAGCCATCGATATTCCCGGCATAGGCATGAGTTAAAAACTTCTGAAAAAGTCCAACAAATTCTTCTTGTTTTTCGGTACTGATTTTCTTCCATTCTCTCCCAAGTGTGCGCTTGGCCATCTCTTCATAATCAAATCGTTGCCTGATAATGGCTTCTAATTTCTCCCGTCGTTCGGCTGTTCGTGCGGAATCTTTCAAGGCTTCATCTCCAAGAACCGCTAATACCTGGTTTATAGTTTCTTTGACGGCTTGAGTTGGCGTACCTGCTCCCCACGCCACAGAAAACCACAGAAGCGAGATGCCGATCCAAACCAAGACCAAAACACATCGAGGGCAGGCCGTCCACTGGATCAACGGCCTGGGCAGATAAACCGTCCCTCTGATCATTTCTCCGATTTTTGGCATAACTCCTCCTCCTGCCATCAAAACAAATAATTATTCTACGTTGCCATGGATAAATTGACTAATGACTTGCTCTAAATCAATACCAGATTCCGTATCAATAATTGTTCCTCCCTTGGATAAGGGATCCCCAGACCCACCAGGAGAAAGGCCCATATACTTTTCACCAATAATCCCACGAGTTTTGATCGAAGCAATGGCATCATTATACACCGTGATCCCATCCTGTATCGCTAAAACAATTTGAGCCTGATCTTCTTTCAGTTCGATAGACTTTACCCGGCCAACTTCGACGCCGGCAATTTCAACCGGTGCCCCTTTTTTTAAACCGGAACTCGATGAAAAATCCGCTGTGAGTTCATAATAATTCCCGCCCACCAGCTCTAATTTTCCCAACTTGATCGCGAGATAACTGAGGCAAAGAATGCCGACGAGCACAAACACCCCGACGACGAACTCTAATTTTCCACGTTCCATCATAACATCACCTGGCAAGGAAATGGTTTGGTCATTGACGACTCCTCGGAAGAAAGATCAGATAGTCCACTGCTATTGTATAACGCAACAGCTTCTTCTTAGG
>CBDUWS010000361.1:0-2587 GCA_965370985.1 uncultured bacterium | reverse complement strand
CTTCAAACGAGGGCGTTGTTACTGAAGAAGGTGGAGATGAGATAAGAGGAAGTGGTGAATTAGGCATATGGTGGGTTCAGTTGAAGAGCGGCATCAATGCGATGTTTTTCATTTTACGCGAAATGGCGATTTACGCAGAGCGTTCTTAACAACATTCGGTGGAGGTGCCACAAATCACGGGTTCGGCAGTGGCGGCTTCTTGGGCTCGGTTGATGGTTCCGAATGAAGATTGATATTGAGGGTGTTGTAGGACCTTGAGTGTTTTCGAACAGATTTCCAATGGTTCCCCGCATGGGTACGTATGCTGGTCATCGTCACTGACGGCTAAAAATGGGCCGGTGTGAATAGCAAAGTGTCCTTCCCAAATACAAGGACCTTCCTCAGGTAATACAGCGAGCAGTTGCGGGTCTTGGTTTGTCAGTGCAATTGGATGATCAGCGATAACAAAGTGTTCTTTATACGATGGCAGGGACAATAAATTAACGGTCTGTTCATCGATTTCTTGGGGTGCGCCACGGTGGAATGTTGTGCCTAACTCATCCTGGGCTTGGGAGAACGGACCTGTTAAGGTGGCAAAAGCCGGTGAGGGGGAAGAGGATGCGACGGCTGTTTTATAACCCGTCAGCGTCACGGAAACGAAATGAATCCCATCGATCACTCTCCAGGGAATCACGGTGACTTGATGCAAACCCCGAAAGCCGGCTTCTCGCAATCCACCCCAATAGGCTTGAATCGTCAGCGCGCCTGATAAACAATCTCCCCATTTGGCGCTATCGTGAATCATGTATTGAGGAATGGGTTGATCCGCCACAATATCCGAAATGGTAAATCGCCCACCTGGTTGAAGAACCCGAAACATTTCTCGGAACACCTTCTTCTTGTCAGGTGCGAGGTTGATGACGCAATTAGAAATAATGAGATCAACCTGATTATCTTCTACCGGCATGGCGTCTGCAAATCCTTTTCGAAAATCCACATTGGAAGCAGGATAGCCCAAGTTTTTGGCGACGGTCGGGGCGTGAGTGCGGGCGAGAGACAGCATTTCATCGGTCATGTCGATGCCGATCACTTTACCGCTTGCCCCAACCTTACGTGAAGCTTCAAAGCAGTCAATACCCCCTCCAGAGCCGATATCTAAGACCACCTCGCCTGGTTTGACGGTGGAAAGGCCAACCGGCGTGCCGCAACCATAGGAGACTTTCAATACTGCCTCGGGGATAAATTGTCCCAAATCTTCGTGATTATATCCGGTAGGACAGCACATCTGTTCGCCATTCGTGACAGCTTTCGCATAGCGTTGGCTGACGGATTGAGTAATGGAATTCTCCTGCTCGTTTACAATGGCCATTGCACCCTCATTGAAATGTTGGATTGATCCACAGATAGTTTCCTAAACCCGCAATCTATAAACAAATTATGCCAAGAAGGTCAAATAATTCCATGATGATCAGTCTGAGAAGATGAGGAAATGTTACATAATGTTGACTATTTGGGGAAACAGTGGGAAGACCCAGTGATTCAAATACAAAGGCAAAACAAGAATACCCTTGAGAAGAGCCAATCAGATTAGGGAGAATAGCTGAAGGAGAGAGCATGCAGTTAGAAATAGATTTTTGAGATGATGAACCTAAGCATCCTTGAATCTATGGGTATTATTCATTCAGCTTTTGAGGTATCGACTTTGCTTAAGCTTATGGCGAAGAGATGTGACCATACGGTAAGCTGATTTATTACCAACGGAATGGAATTCAATACGATGGCCTTAATATCCTGTCCGGAATGTCAAAAAGAAGTTTCCACTCATGCCCTTGCGTGTCCTCAATGCGCGCTTCCTTTTCCTGGCAAGCAAGCTCCTGGGGTAGGTCAGGCGGGAACAAAGCTTCATGCCTGTCCTGATTGTGGCTGTCCGGTTTCCAAACAGGCCCAAACATGCCCTCATTGTGGAGTAACTTTAGAAGGGGAGCAGATATCCCTCCCGACAAATCGGAATTTTGTGGAAGAAACCTGGTTATGCACGCACTGCGGGACTCCCTACACCAGGAAGGTTCGTCAGGAGAAAGAGTTGGTGACTGATCATCAGGCTGTCGTCCCGACCGGCAACATGGGCCGTAGCGTGGAAAGACTCCTGGAGCCGGTACCTCATCAGGAGACCGTCCTTCCGACCAGCAACATGGGCCGTAGCGTGGAAAGGCTCCTGGAGCCGGTACTTCATCAGGAGGCTGTCGTCCCGACCGGCAACACGGGACGTGGCGTGGAAAGACTCCTGGAGCCGATACCTCATCAGGAGACTGTCGTCCCGACCAGCAATACGGAACATAGTGTGGAAAGACTCTTGGAGTCGGGACCCAATCAGGTCAAGAGGAAAAATGTTTCGGCATCTCCACGACGACGGTCTCAGCTTTGGCAAGATTCTTCATTTGGCGAGGAAATCGAGTCCCTTCTACCCCGCCATCCACGAGGCAGAAAAAAGTCCATCCTTCTGGGACTGCTGATTTTTATCTTGATAGCCGCTTCAGTTGTTAGCGGTGCGCTCTGGCAACTCCAGGGCATCAATCCCCTCGAAATACTCGTCTACTGGCGAATGTAG
>CBDUWS010000360.1:0-2592 GCA_965370985.1 uncultured bacterium | reverse complement strand
ATGTTTCTCCTCTCAACTCTGACCTAGGGATCATCAGCATGGAAACCGCCCTGTTATACGACCGCTTTCAGTTTGCGTTTACGATCACGTTTCACTATCTCTTTCCCCAGCTGACGATGGGGTTAGCCTTATTGATCCTTTACTTGAAAAGTCGTGCGCTCTGGACCCATGACGAACATTTCAACGATGCCGCCAGATTTTGGATTAAGATTTTTGCCCTGAGCTTTGCGTTTGGTGTCGTCACGGGAATCCCGATGGAATTCCAGTTCGGCACCAACTGGGCGAAGTTTTCAGAGTTGACCGGGGGAGTGATCGGCCAAACATTGGCCATGGAAGGTCTGTTCTCGTTTTTCCTGGAATCCTCGTTCCTTGGATTCCTGTTATTTGGAGAGAAGAAGTTTGGCCCACGGATTCATTGGATGGCATCCCTGATGTTGTTTCTGGGGTCCTGGCTCTCTGGATTTTTCATTTTGGCAACCAATGCGTGGATGCAGCATCCCGTGGCGTATACGATCGCTGCAGATGGAAGTTTTCACGTGAACAGTTTATGGGGCCTCCTCACGAATTCATGGTTACTCTGGCAATATTCACATACTATGACAGCTGCCGTTGCCACAGGCTCGTTTGTCATGGCCGGGGTTGGGGCCTTTTATCTCCTCTCCAATCGGCATACGGATTATGCCAAGACATTTTTGCGGACCGGGGTGACGGCTGGAGCCATAGCCAGCCTTCTTCTTTTGTTCCCAACGGGCCATGGAAATGCCAAGCAGGTTTTTGAACATCAACCCGCCACCGGTGCCGCATTTGAGGGTCTCTTTCAGACAGAGCGAGGAGCGGGCATGGTGCTCGTTGGTCAGCCTAATATGGAAACCCTGTCCATTGATAATCCTATCACGATCCCCTGGGGTTTAAGTCTGTTGGTGTACGATGAGCTTTGGGCGGAAGTGAAAGGGTTGGATGCCTTTCCCCGGGAGGAATGGCCCGATAATATTCCACTTTTGT
Source organism: uncultured bacterium (assembly GCA_965370985.1). Lineage (GTDB taxonomy): Bacteria > Nitrospirota > Nitrospiria > Nitrospirales > UBA8639 > Nitrospira_E. The sequence goes on along the minus strand of CBDUWS010000360.1, from coordinate 1,590 downwards.
ATTACAGCTATCACATCATGGTAGGGCTGGGATCGATTTTTGTGGCCATCATGATTCCCGCCGCACTCTTGTTGTGGCGTGGAAAGCTCTTCAAGACCAAATTGGTCCTGTGGGGTATTTTGTTGATTACCCCGTTTCCGTATATTTCGACAACGGCTGGTTGGATGACGGCGGAATTGGGACGGCAGCCTTGGCTGGTTTATGGTTTGATGCGGACATCGGAAGGCATTTCTCCCCTCGTCCATTCCGGCAATGTGCTTTTCACATTTATAGGATTTGTCGGAATGTATTTTCTCCTGGGCATCCTCTTTTTATTTATGTTTTCCGAAACGGTCTCTCACGGTCCAGGAACCAAGAGCGCAGATGGCGAAGCACTCAAGGGGCATTCGCCTTATTAGGAAGGGACTTTGTTCATGGAGACATTTTGGTTTATTGCCGTTGCGCTGATGCTGGCGGTTTATATTGTGCTTGATGGGTTCGATTTTGGCACAGGGATTATCTATATGTTCGTGGCGCAGACCGATGAGGAACGTCGTCTCACCCTGAATGCCATCGGACCCGTGTGGAACGGAAACGAGGTGTGGTTGATCGCGGGGGCCGGCTTATTGTTTTTCGCCTTTCCCAAAGCCTATGCATCAGGATTTAGCGGCTTTTATCTGGCACTCATCCTGGTGTTGTGGTTGCTGATGTTGCGTGGAATTGCGATTGAACTCCGATCTCATTTGGATCACCCCCTGTGGCGACCGATATGGGATGTCACATTTTCGGTTTCAAGTCTTCTGTTAGCGGTGATTTTTGGCGCCGCGATTGGCAATCTGGTTCGCGGGGTTCCACTCAACGCGGAAGGCTATTTCCTTACGCCGTTCTGGACATCGTTCTTACCAGGGGCTGAGCCGGGTATTTTGGATCTCTACACGGTCTCAACGGGGATCTTAGGAGCCACCGTACTGGGTATTCATGGAGCGTATTATATTGCGATGAAAACCGAAGGTGATCTCCACCAACGGGCGCATCGATTGGCGAAGATTGGCGGGTGGGCCCTGATCCCTATTATCCTGTTGAATCTACTTTCTCTCAAGAATGTCCAGCCGATCCTGAGTGCTAATTACTCTGCATATCCGATAGGGTATGTGATTCCCCTTGCGGCCGCGGTGGCCTTGGGGTTGATGCTATACTTTTGCCAGAAGGGTCGGGATGTTGCGGCCTTCTTTGCATCGTGCCTATTTATTTTGGCCGGCATTGGGATCACTGTCTGGGGCTACTATCCGAACCTCCTGATTTCGACAACCGACCAGAGTTACAACCTGACAATTTATAATTCCGCGGCATCTGCCTACGGGTTACAGGTGGGACTCATTTGGTTCGGTATCGGCTTTCCTTTGATCCTTGCCTATACGTTTTTTATGTACCGATCATTCTGGGGAAAGGTTACACCTTCGTCCTCGCACGAATCGTACTAGTGAAGCCGTGGGTGGGGCTTATAAATTTAGTCAAATGCTTCCCATATCGAAGAAGAAGGAGAAAGGATCTCCTTACAATATCCAAATCCTATGCCTTGGGTTTTACACAACTTCGTTCACCACGCAATTG
>CBDUWS010000359.1:0-2593 GCA_965370985.1 uncultured bacterium | reverse complement strand
TTGGAAATTTTCGCCGAGATCTTTCACTCAACCTGTTTCCAATTTGGTCATACAGGCAGCGGATGGCGTCAGTGGCATCCTGCCTGTTGACCGACTCTCCTGCAATTTGCTAAATAGGAATCATTCCTAAACAGTAATAGGGTGATTTACTAGGATGAACCTTTCCCTTGATGCCATTCAACTAAAATTTCGGGATTACGGCTTGAAGTCCACCCCGCAACGGACGGCTATATACCAAGCGTTAGTTCACAGCACAGCTCATCCAACTGCAGAAGATCTCTTTGCGCAAGTATCTCCAGCATATCCCATGCTGTCCCTGAACACGGTGTATTACACATTGGGCGTGTTGCGCACAGCTGGACTCGTACAAGAGGTGAACATCGGCCATAAGCGAGCCCGTTTTGATGCAAACCTCTCTCCGCATCATCATGTAATTTGTCTTGGCTGTCAGACCATTCTGGATGTTATGGATCCACGATTGAACCGCCTAACTTCCCCTTCAGGGCTTCCTAAAGACTTTGAGATTACCAGTCATCAGGTAGCCTTTCGCGGTTATTGCGGCAAATGCCGCCAAACACGATCACCAATGACTACTTCACCATCGGGGAAACGCCCCGTTACACAATAAAGGAGGATTCTATGGGCACCAGTTTAAAAGGAACGAAAAGTCACGAAAACTTGAAAGACGCCTTTGCCGGCGAATCACAGGCAAACCGCCGCTATCTGTACTTCGCCAGACGTGCTGATATCGAAGGCTACACAGATATTGGCGGCCTCTTCCGAGACACATCGGAAGCTGAAACCGGCCATGCCTTCGGTCATTTAGATTTCTTAAAAGAGGTTGGTGACCCGGCTACCGGTGTGCCAATCGGGAATACCGATGCCAATTTAAAGGCGGCGATTGAAGGTGAAACATATGAATACACACAAATGTATCCCGGCATGGCCAAAACTGCTCGTGATGAAGGTTTTGAGGAATTGGCCGAATGGTTTGAAACCTTGGCAAAAGCCGAGCGTTCACACGCCAACCGGTTTACTAAAGGGCTTGAATCACTGAATCAAGGATAATCGCCAACGACTCATATGATCACGCCCGCGCTACTTTGTTGGCTGCGGGCGTGTCATTTTCTCATACCGAACCATGCCGAAATTTGATCTTATTACACCAGGCTGGACACGATCCGATCTGGAAACGGAAACGTTACGGATCTTTGATATTTGCGATGGTTGCCGTCGATGTTTCAACCTGTGTCCGTCGTTTAATACGCTGCTTGACCGCATTGATGATCACGACAGTGATGTTTCGCAATTGACACCGCAAGATTTCACCCAAGTCGAACAGGAATGCTATTACTGCAAACTCTGTTTTAACCACTGTCCGTATTCACCCCCGCATCACTATGACCTCGATTTTCCGCGGTTAATGGCGGCATGGAAAAAACAACGTACTGCTGAAGGTGGAGCCACTTGGCGAGATAAACTCCTGATCCAAACTGATCTCATTGGCAAACTCGGCAGCCTCACCGCACCATTGACGAATTGGGCCTTGCGCACACCCTGGATACGTGGCCTTGTGGAAACGGTTGCGGGAGTCCACCATTCGCGACAGGTATTGCCGTTTCAATCAGAAACCTTTTCCCAATGGTGGGAACGTCGACAGCCAACTTCCAAGCCTGTAACGCCCAAGAGTAAAGTCGCCTTCTTTCCCAGTTGCTTGGTGAACTTTCAAGTCACTGATGTCGGCAAGGCGGCCATACAAATTTTGGAAAAGAATGGCATTGAGGTGGTGGTTCCACCCAATCAGCAATGCTGTGGCATGCCACGGTTCGATCTAGGCGATACGGAAGGCATGCAACGTATTGCTGACACGCAATGTCAACAATTTCTGCCGTATGTGGATGAAGGGTATGACATCGTTATTCCTGCCCCAAGCTGTAGTTTGATGTTCAAACGGGAATACCCGTATCTGAAACCTTCACCAGAGATGACGCACCTGGCTGAACGTACCTTCGATGTGTGCGAATATCTTATGCAATTAAAAAAGGAAAACAATCTTTCCTTAGATTTTCCGCAGAACCCTGGTCGAGTGGCGTATCAAATTCCCTGTCACCTTCGCGATCAAAACATTGGCTTTAAATCCAAAGACGTCATGGAACTCACAGGGGCCAAGGTTCATTTGATTGAAAAGTGTTCAGGGCATGATGGTGCTTGGAGCGCCAAGAAAGAATTTTTTGACATGTCTATGAAGATCGCTAAAAAAGCCGTACGGGAAATCAAAGACGTCAGTTGTGATGTCGTGGCGTCCGACTGTCCCTTGTCTGCCCTTCAATTAGACCAGGCACTTGACGCTCCCCCTTCACGACCTGCACTTCACCCCATTCAAATTGTTCGTAACGCCTATGGATTACCCTCATGAAACTCGTGACCCCGCAAGAGCTGCTCTCGGCGGCTGACTATGAAGAGCAACGTATTGAGATTCGTCGACGTATTATCGCTCTCAAGAAACGCCGCCGTATTACGGTTGGAGACTCCATCACGTTGGTGTTTGAAAATCGCGAGACGGTGCTGTTTCAGATTCAGGAAATGTTGCGAA
>CBDUWS010000358.1:0-2597 GCA_965370985.1 uncultured bacterium | reverse complement strand
ACGCGGGTGCCACCCCGCAGTTCTCTGTTATCGTGCTTTTTATGAATCCATCCAAGGACCGGAAGTCGGGAGTCTCTCTGCTCTGGTCCCGACATGTGTTATCGGGAATCTCTCTGAGATTTTGTCAGATGGATACCTGCCACAGACACGCAGGTATGACAAAAGGGGGATGGATCTCCCCTCACAACAGGCGGGGATGACAAAACCACAGTTAAGATGCCCGCCTACAACTGCAGTATCCATACGAAACTTCGACAGAACCACGGTTAATCCTAAAAATGGCAATTGGGCTTCCGTCCCCCTTCGACACGCCCGCTCCGCAGGCTGCTCGGGGCGAACGGACTCTCCACCAATTTGGTGTGTACTTTAAAAGCCGTTCGTGCTGAGCCCTGAGCTTGTCGAAGGGTCGAAGCATGGGCGGGTTTTCATCACATCAACTACCGTTTTAATGAGGGTTAACGAGTCACAGCTCCAGGGGAGCCGGCTGGGGGATAATCCAGAGACCCTTGAAGTTCCTCAATCTTTTCCTGCGGAAAGGAGGGAAGATACAAGGCATTGTTGTCCTTCCATTCCTTCACACAATTTTCGGCTTCATCGATCTTTGCTTCATCAAGTCCTCTCCCCCGCTGAACGTATAATGACTGAGAGGGAATGGCAAATTCAGTACCGGCTTTGGCAACAATGTCCATGATTCGTAAATTCAAGTCTTCAGCCACCTCAGTAAAATCATTGGGATTGTTGACATCAAGGAAGGCAAACACCTGGAGATCCAAAGAATGTTCCCCAAATCCTTCAAAACGGATTCGGGCCGGAGACGCAAGCATCTTGGGATGGGAATAAAACATTTTGCGAACCTCGACCAGAACATACCTGAGTTGATCGGGAGTCGTTCCATACCGCAATCGGATTTTCGGGTGATACCACATGTGTTCCCGCAAAGAAAAATTTTCCAGTTGAATGCTGGAGAATTCCGCATTGGGCACATTAATGACCGTACTATCATGGGTACGAACCTTAGTGGCTCGCAATCCGATTTCTTCCACCGTCCCGTAACTGTCACCAAAACGGCAAAAGTCTCCGACTTTGACCGGCCGGGACGTATAGAGGGTAATCGCCCCGATCACATTTTCCAAACTCTTTTGGGCAGCCAGAGCAACAGCGAGACCTCCGATCCCCAAACCCGCCACAAGGGCTGTCACCCTGACTCCAATGTTATCCAACCAGAAAATCAGCACCGCCAAAGCCAGCACCACCTTCAAGACATTCCCCAGGGATGGCAGAAAAACAGCCATGCCCGTTTGACCCTTTTTCTTCATTCGGAGGGCAAAACGGACAAAGCCAAAATCAATGACCCTGATGGCAAACCAGGTCACAATAACGAACGTAATCGTTTTCGCTTGATGAAGAGCCTGGGCGACCAGGGAAAGATGCAACAGGGAAAGCAATTGGTTGGCAATGATGATCAATAAGAGAAGGCGAAAAGGCCTCCGAAAAAATTTAAGGAGCTGGGTATATAAGGGGCTCTCTTTCCTACGCATCCAAAAATAAATAGGTGCCGTCAATCCGACCGCAACTAGATAGGCAATCAGGCCGATAGCAAAGACGGCCACCCATTCTCCAAGATAAATTTCGAAGAGCCGAATTTCAAAAAACCAGGGCGGTAAAATCTCATCTAGAAACTCATGCCCAAAGATCGCGTACATTTCAGGAACTTGGGCAATGGTTTTATTAGAAAACTTCCAGATAGACACCCCATCCCCTCGCGGAACCTTTTGCAATAAAATATCAAATGTTTTTGATTCAGTCTTGATTCGCCCAATTCGTTCCCGGTATGACGGAAGCCCGTCATTATCATGCCCCTCCGGATCAAGACTTAATTCACCTAAATCGATCCAGATGGTCCGCGCCAGCACTATACGGAATTCTCGAGCCAATTCGGCTCCAGGAATTTTTTTGACCTTTTCGGGCAAATGCCGCAAATCAAGGTACTCGGCAGCCTTCTCAAAATCTCTTTCACGAACTGCCAGGAAAAATCCCTGAACCATGGTGCGTGGAACGCCCCGATTAAACTCGTCATCGGGAACCTCTCCTATTATGGCAACATCGATTTCAATCTCCTCACTTTTTTTCGCGGTATCTTCAACGATCTCCTTCAAGGTCGGTTGCGCATGAAGGGCGACAGCGCCTATGGGGATCATCATGAAGAACAATACGATGATTCGCAGGAAAATAGGATAAGGATTGTTATTCTCCCTTTTCCAATTAAGTTCGCTCATGAGGTATCTCCTCCTTCCTGAAAACATGGATAATCATGGTGCTCCCTCTCCAAAAATTCCTATCGGCCACTCAAGAGAACCAAGACTGAATTTAACAAATGTCTTTTTTTAAAGGGTTACCCGTACCTTCTTTGCGATTCCTCATCACAAGGATTAGACGTCCCACCGGGACGTCTCTACGTGATGAAACAGCAGGGCAGGTGCTCCAGTGCAACCCGTCGCCTTCTTTTGTAGAGACGTTCCGGTGGAACGTCTTCAAGGAAGGAGGGGAACTTTGGAATTCTTGATAGATCCTCGTTTGCCCATGCTAAACCTGGAAGG
>CBDUWS010000357.1:0-2607 GCA_965370985.1 uncultured bacterium | reverse complement strand
AAATGGTTAAGAAGCATTCACTGGCTAATTTGGGATTGTCGCTCTATGGCTATGTGGATATCTCCTATACCCAAAACTTTAAGAATCCCTCTGATAGTACAAACCAGAACCGGGTATTCGACGTCGATTCCAACTCCTTCAGGGTTCAATTAGCGCAAATAGTGCTGGAGAAAGAAGCCAAAACGGGTGGACCGTTAGCCGATGCTGCCGGATTTCGCATCAAACTGAATTTTGGGCAAGACGCGGAATTCACGGGAGGATTTAGTGGCGATGATGTCGATTTTCAAGAGACCTATGTGCAATTCATTGCGCCAATTGGAAATGGCCTCGATCTTCGAATGGGACGTATGAATACCCTGATCGGGTATGAAGTCATTGAATCTCCATATAATCCTAACTTCTCACGCTCCTGGCTTTTTGGCTTTGGGCAACCGTTTACCACGACTGGCTTTCGGGCCTCCTATGATTTTAGTGATGAGGTTTCATTAGCCGTTGGTGTCATCAATGATTTTAGAGGAAGCATTTCCGATAACAATAATTCAAAAGGGGTGGAGTCGGCTTTGTCTGTGTCTCCAACAGATTGGTTAGGGCTGACGGCCTATGGATACTATACAAACAACTCATTTGCCGTGGGGAGTGATGATGGCCTCTTGTTAGGTGGAGGAATTATTGATATTCAAGTTTTGGAATCTACAGAAATTGTCTTGGAAGCCTATTATGCCAATCAAGAGAATGGGCTTGGGAACGGGCAGAATTCACGCTGGAATGGTTTTGCGGGATATATCATCCATGATTTTACTGAGCAATGGGGTGTACGATTTCGGGGTGAAATCTTTGAAGATGCCTCGGGTTTAAACTCATGCTTTGGTACGGCAACTACGGGCGGGAAACCTGGGTCATGTGCACCTGGTCATGGGGGAGCAGGGCAGACATTGTGGGAAACCACCTATACGTTGCAATACAAACCGGTTCCCTCACTCATGACACGCTTGGAGTTTCGTTATGATAAATCTGATCACAAAACCTTCCTCAAAGGTACCAAGGCGGTGGACAATCAACAAACGCTGGCCTTGGAAGTCGTGTACCTTTTTTAACTGACTTGAGGAGGGGCAAATGACACCTTTATTTCGCAATAGAATATTGTGGGTAACCATTTTAGGGTTTTTCTTTTTATGGGGTTTTGTTCCTGGCGCCTATGCCCAGGACGCCGTGAGTACCCCACAGATCAGTGCCGGTGATACAGCCTGGGTGTTAACCTCGTCGGCTTTGGTCCTGGCGATGATTGTGCCAGGTCTGGCCTTGTTTTATGGAGGAATGGTTCGCAGTAAAAATGTGCTGAGTACCATGATGCATAGCTTCATTGCTATTTGTCTCGTAAGTGTGGTGTGGGTATTTTGGGGGTATAGCCTGGCTTTTGGACCCGATGTTGGGGGAATTGTTGGAAGCCTGGACTTGGCGGGCTTAGTAGGAGTCGGCCCTGAACCTTCAGAGGGCTCGACGATACCGCATTTAGCCTTTATGGTCTTTCAGTTGATGTTTGCAGCCATTACGGTAGCCTTAATTAGCGGGGCCATTGCCGAACGCATGAAATTTTCGGCGTTTGTTCTGTTTGCCGTTCTGTGGGTGACGTTTATTTATGCGCCATTGGCGCATTGGGTGTGGGGTGGAGGCTGGCTTGCCGGTCTCGGCGATTTGGATTTTGCGGGTGGCACAGTGGTTCATATTAGTTCTGGTGTCGCGGCGTTGACCTGTGCGCTCGTGTTAGGAAAACGGCATGGATATGGGACGGATAATATGAGTCCTCATAACCTCCCATTTACGGTCATTGGTGCGGGGTTATTGTGGGTGGGATGGTTCGGGTTTAATGCCGGCAGTGCCTTAGCGGCCGATGGTATTGCAGCAAGTGCCTTTGTTGCCACGCAAGTAGCGGCTGCAGCCGGTGCCTTAGCGTGGTTGTGCGTGGAGTGGGGATATCGAGGGAAGCCAACGATGCTCGGGGCGGCCAGTGGCGCCGTGGCCGGGTTGGTCGCCATTACGCCTGCTGCCGGGTTTGTCGGCCCTGTTTCGGCGATTCTCATTGGACTAGGTGGCGGGATCGTATGTTATCTTGGAGTCTTTTTGAAAAACAAGATGGGCTATGACGATGCTTTGGATGTGCTTGGCATTCATGGAATAGGTGGAACGTGGGGCGCACTGGCCACAGGATTATTCGCGAGTATGGGTGGTGGAACCGGCCTCTTTTTTGGTAATCCGGGACAATTAGTCATTCAAGCCATTGGCGTGGGGGCTACATGGGTCTTTGCCGGTGTAGGAACATTCGTTATCCTGAAAATTGTGGATGGTGTGGTTGGATTGCGGGTAAGTAAAGAAGAGGAAGTCCTCGGGTTAGATCTCACAGAGCATAGCGAACGGGCCTATGGCTAATGTTCAAAAACTTTTTCATTGCGAGGGCGGCTTGAAGTTAATGAATTGATCGTCCATAGTCACTAGGTCAGACCAGTTTACTATGTTTCCATAGCTTTAAATCTAATGGAGGGACCATCCCTATGAAACTTATTCAAGCTATTATCAAGCCATTTAAACTTGATGAGGTGAAAGAAGCACTCA
>CBDUWS010000356.1:0-2615 GCA_965370985.1 uncultured bacterium | reverse complement strand
TTAGGACGCTTCGATCAAGGGAATGGGCGCGGGTTCAGCTTGTTTCCGTCGTCCACAATTAATACAGACCAACACGAGAAGAGACATGCCTGATTCCATGTCCACTTCTCGATCGAGTAACATGCTTCCTTGGCACTTTTCACAAGTATACATTTGAGCACTCCATGGTTTGACCCGTCTAGCTGTTAGAGAGAAAGTGATCTGCAGGTCCTGCAACATTGGCAAGAGACGGTGAATCTTCATGCTTTTGCTGGTGTGCAGAAAAGCTGGAGATAAAAAATTCCTCTAGAAGCTACGACGTGGATAAAAGGGAAAAAATAGAACAACCGAACGATGAATGAATAAAGCCCTTCAAAAAAGAGGGGCAATCTACCATAGCCTCAAGTGGAAAATCTACGGACCACATACTCAGATTGCGCGGAGGGGTTGGCGGCAGGGTTTATGCATGCGTGACAGGGGAATGGGCTATGATTTAGATGAAGTTTGACCATTGATTGACCAATGAATAGTCATGAATAGTTGGATAATTTATGGTACACATGACAGGGTCTTTATCCTGTAATATTCGAAATGGAATTCACGATATAAAGAAATACGTGGTGTTCTTTTTATAATGTCATCTGCTGAACCAAACGTGAAATCTGCCGAACCTGATTGGGTCTCTTTGCCCGATGAACAACTGTTGGACATTCGAATATGCGATTTGAAGTTGCGCATCCCTGGCACGGAACTCAATAAATGTGTGCGACAATTATACAGGGAATTACAAAGCCATGGCCTGGTGTTTCGTCCCCATGTGTGGTTGTCGGACGATTGGTATTCTCCCGATGGTGTATCTGGTCTGGCCGTGCCGTTTTATATGGGGCACCCGCGATTAGCGAAATTGGAATTAAATCAAATGCTTGAGGTCGAGGGCGGGACCTCTGACTGGTGTATGCGCATCCTTCGTCATGAAACCGGACATGCCATTGAGAATGCCTACTTCTTGCGTCGTCGTCGCACTCGTCAGCAGATGTTTGGCAAAAGTTCGGTTCCCTATCCAGACTGCTATCTCCCCAAACCTTACAGCAAAAGTTTCGTGTTGCATTTGGATATGTGGTATGCCCAAAGCCACCCCGACGAAGATTTTGCGGAAACGTTTGCGGTTTGGCTGACTCCAGGGTCGGATTGGCGTGAACGCTATGCGGGGTGGCCTGCAATAAAAAAAATACAATATATGGATGGGCTCATGAAGGAATTGGAGGGAGTGTCTCCAATTGTCACTAAAAAAGAACGCATGGATCCGATTCGGCGCCTACAGAAAACCCTCCGTGAGCATTACAAAAGTAAACGGGAACGCTATGGATTGGACTATCCAAATTTTTATGCTCGGGATTTGCGCCGATTGTTTTCCGGCGATCCGGATAAAACTGATAATCCTCCAGCAGCCAATTTTATTAGGAAATTCAGGAAAGAAGTTCGTCGCAAGGTGGCGGAATGGACAGGAGAATATCAATACACGATCGACCAGGTCTTGCAAGATATGATCACCCATTGTCGCCAGAATAATTTGCGATTGGCCATTTCTGAAGATCGAGCCAAAGTCGATTTCACCATTCTGTTAACGGTGCAGACCATGAATTATTTGCATGGAGGACGGCATCGGTTGGTGCTATGAGAAAACTTCGGGTCATGACCCTCATGCATCAAGATTTGGTTCCCCCCGATAAACCGGAAGGAGTCGATTTGTCTGCAGTCGCGTGGAAAACGGAATTTGATGTGCTGACCACCTTGACTGATTTGGGCCATGACGTGACAGCCCTAGGCGTTCGAGATGATTTGCGGGTGATTGATCAAGTCGTCAACGAATGGAAACCCCATATTGCCTTTAACTTGTTGGAGGAATTTAACGGCAATCCTGCATTTGATCAAAATGTCGTCTCCTATTTGGAATTACTGGGTGTGCCCTATACCGGTTGCAATCCCAAAGGCCTGGTGCTCACGCGCGATAAAGGCTGGTCCAAAAAAATCATGGCTTACCATAGGATTCGCTGCCCGGACTTTGCCGTCTTTCCCATGGGACGGGTCAGCAAGTGGGCAGGAGGTTTTCCGTTTCCCGTCATTGTAAAATCGATCAGTGAAGAAGCCTCGTTGGGCATTTCCCAGGCGTCCATTGTCCATGACGAAGACAAATTAAAAGAACGCGTGGAATTCGTGCACCAACATGTCGGGACCAGTGCCATAGCGGAACGATACATTGAAGGACGAGAGTTGTATGTGGGAGTGTTAGGTAACCGCCGCTTGCAGGTGTTGCCGGTGTGGGAGTTGGATTTAAAAAACTTGCCTCCCGATGCGCTGCCAATCGCTACGGCTCGTGTAAAATGGAGTGTCAAATATCAAAAGAAATATGATATCCAATCCGGAGAAGTGGAAGGCTTGAATCCAAAACTCGTGCGAGCCATTCAACGCACCGCCAAGCGGGCTTATCACATTTTAGGACTTAGTGGATATGCCCGGATGGATTTTCGATTAGACTCCCAGAATCGTCTCTACTTCTTAGAAGCCAATCCCAACGCGCAATTAGCCTATGGTGAAGATCTTGCCGAGTCTGCTGAACGCGCAGGCATGTCCTATGA
>CBDUWS010000355.1:0-2625 GCA_965370985.1 uncultured bacterium | reverse complement strand
GCGGTATTCCGTGCCCTGGACTGGTTTTTCATGACCGTGGTCACCGCCATTTTGGTTTTGACGCTTTGGCTCGCGCTTAGCAAATACGGGCGAATTAAATTAGGCGGTCCAGACGATGAACCCGAATTTTCGTATCCTTCTTGGCTGGCCATGTTGTTTGCCGCTGGTATGGGAGTGGGTCTGTTGTTTTGGGGCGTGGCCGAACCTCTGATGCACTTTTCCGGCGCCCCCGGCGAGCAACCGGGCACCCCGCAGGCGGCCCGGAATGCTCTGACCGTCACACTCTTTCATTGGTCTCTGCATGCCTGGGGTGTGTATTGTATGGGAGCGTTAGTCCTAGCGTATTTTGGCTTTCGAAAAGGGACTCCCTATTTGCCAGGGGCTCCACTTCGATTCGCGTTATCTGGTAGATGGGTGAAACCAACCGCCTGGCTTGCGGATCTTTTGGCCGTGATTGCCGTGGCGTTGGGCGTGGCCGGCTCTATTGGACTTGGCGTCTTTCAACTACAAAGTGGTCTTCACGTGTTGGTTGGGACTGACCCTCAATCAACTCTGCTCACCGTCAGCATCCTGGCTTTCCTTGTTCTTTGTTACATGGCCCCCCTGATGACCGATCTCGATAAGGGTGTGAAATGGCTCAGCAATGGAAACATGGTCGTGGCGATTCTCGTGTTGCTGTTTGTCTTGTTTGCGGGGCCAACCGCATTTCTTTTTCGGACCTTCATCACGGCGTTTGGAGATTATCTGACCGGAGTGGTCGCGCTGAGTTTTCAATTGTACCCCTTCACCGATGTGGGCCAATGGTTGCAGAATTGGACCTTAACCTACTGGTTCTGGTGGATCGCCTGGGCCCCTTTTGTGGGAGTATTTATTGCCAGGATCAGTCGTGGCCGGACCATCAGAGAGTTTGTTACCGGAGTGATGGTTGTGCCTTCAGTGTTTTCCGTGTTGTGGTTCTCTGTCTTCGGAGGGACCGCGATTTACGAGGAACTCCATGGTCAGGGGGGAATGGTCAAGTTGGTCCGTGAAGACGTGAGTACGGCGCTTTTCGCGTTATTCGATCTTTTCCCCCTCTCTGATCTGTTGAATGGCACGGCCCTTGCGCTGTCGTTTATTTTCCTGGTCACCAGTGTCGTCAGTGCGGCCTATGTATTGGGTATGTTTACCAGTCGCGGCTCCTTGAATCCTTCCGTGGGGCAAAAGCTTGCCTGGGGTGCCGTGCTTGGTGGCTTAGGAACGGCCTTGACCCTCTCAGGAAATGTAGAAGCGGTTCAAAAGGTCGCCTTTATCGGGGCCATTCCCTACACCTTAATCATCTTGCTCCAAATTGCGGCCTTTCTCCGTGCGCTTTTCGCGGAATCACTCACAGCGGAATCAGAAACAAAGGAGAAGCCATGAGAACGGCTGGAATCCTTGTGGTTCTGTGTGTGCTGATTTCGGCATGCCAACCAACACAGAACACGGTGTCGGTCGGAATTCAACCTTCAGTCGAGCAAGCCATTCTGGCCCAAGTCGCAGGGCAACTGATCGAAGCGAACACGGATGTTCGTGTCAAAATGGTGGAATGTACGAATTCCTATGATTGTGCCGGTGACCTGATTGCCGGGCGGATTGATTTTATCGTCGATTATTCGGGATCCGCTCTGAAGTTCGTCAGTGCCAGAAGTACCGCTCGAGAGGGGACGCTAGAGCAAGTCCGGACGCTCTTTAAACCACTGGGAATCGAATGGCTCGATCGTTTGGGATTTGACGGCCGGTATTTGTTGGTCATGCCTTCGGATAGAGCCAGAACCCTTGGCCTGGAAAGCATCGAGGATTTGAACAAGCTGGAAGACGGGGTGAAAGTGACGGCTCCGAGTTCGTATTGGCATCGGCCCGTAGATGGCCTTCCCGGCCTGCTTCGTCATTACGGGCTTCGTCTCCATGGTAAGCCATTGCTGATCGAAGATCCCTTTAAACGGCTTCTCGCGGTCCATCAGGGGTTAGCCGATGTGGCGATTGTCACGGCGACTGATGGGGCGCTTCAAGACATTTCTTATGCAAGTCTGGAAGATACACGGGAATTTTATCCGCAGTATGAGGCGGCAGTCATTACGCGAACCGACGTCGTGAATTCCCACCCTCAGGTTGTTGAAGCACTTGGGCAACTCAAGGGTCGCATGACCCGGAAGGTGATGCAAGGCTTGAATTACCAAGTAGCGCTTGAAGGGGTGTTACCCGAAATCGCCGCCAACCGTTTCTTACGAAAAGAGAAATTAATCAAAAAATCATCGCCATCTTTCCAAACTCGAAAACCCGAAATGATTATTGCTGTTGATGAACCGGAACAAGTCGGGGGGATAAGGACTTTCGTCGTCCGTGTGGTTCGGGATGTCTTTCCAGACCATCGTATTACGGTGACGACCACAGAGAATGCGGTCGAAGCCGTGGTACAAGGGAATGCTCGTTTGGCCATCATTGGTGCCAATCGGTTTTTCCCGGACGCAGAAGGGCAGAAATTTGAAAAGCGGGACAATCGAATCGAGGCCGCCGCGGTGCTCAGTACGATCTACCTCCATATTTTGCGAAGAACAGACACGCCTTCATTAGAAAATGTGTTGGATGGGACAATTGGTGTGGGGCTGC
>CBDUWS010000354.1:0-2630 GCA_965370985.1 uncultured bacterium | reverse complement strand
CGGAGCGTACTCTCAGTACGTGAGCACGGCAAAAAGGCGAGAACGCCGCTGGCGGTTTTTTTCAACATTCCCTTCACGTAAATGTTCCTACACAAAAGGAGACCGTCATAAAGCTTTACTTGGATACCGGCAATGTTAACGAAATTCGTGAAGCTGCGAGCTATGGACTGGTAGATAGTATCACGACCAATCCATCTCTCGTCTCAAAAGAAGGCCGGGAGTGTCGAAGCCGAGGCAATAGTGTGTTTCAACAACTCGTGAAACATCCGGTGAGAGGTATCGGTTTGAAAAATTTCTTGCTGATTTGGAGGCAAGAAAAGTTTCCAAGAAATGGCTTGGACGGAAACCCCAAACAAATTGGACTATAGCCTCTCAATAAGCTTCTTCGCTCGATTAAAGACTTGATGGAACATGGGGCGCGTCAACGTTCCGGTAAACGTATTTTGCTGACTCGGATGATAAGATCCCAAAAGGGTTACTTGCCAGGGCAAGAGATATTCAGCCCCATGTGAAAATTTCGGACGTGGAGAAGGGATCGCCTTTCCTGCCATCTGACAGCTTCGAAGATATTCATCAAACGCGATTTTCCCGAGCGCCACAACCACCTGTATGTTCCGTAACAACCGAAGTTCTTCTATAACAAACGGGCGGCAGGTTTCGAATTCCTCTCTTGTTGGTTTATTGGCCGGTGGAGCACATCGCACGGCAGCCGCCACATAACAGTTGTGAAGGGAAAGGCCATCCTCTCGATGGACAGACTCCGGCTGATTAGCAAAACCAAAGGCATGCAAGGCTTCATACAACCAATCCCCGCTTCGATCTCCAGTAAATACACGTCCAGTGCGATTTCCCCCGTGTGCAGCAGGGGCCAGACCTAGCACATACAATCGGGCTTTGGGATCACCAAACCCTGGGATGGGACGGCCCCAATAGTCCCAATCCCTGAAACGCTTGACCTTTTCTTCCGCCACCTCCCGACGATAGGTCGTTAACCGCGGACAGAGCGTGCATTCCGAAATGGTGTGTTGTAAAAGGGTAAGCGCACGCATCACCGATGATGGTACCATAACGATAGATTTTTTCGACACAATTTAAGAGTGACCCCTTGGGGAAAATCTTTATTCCTCCATCAAAAATCATCATTGACACCACGCAGCCAAGGTTCAAGCGAATCCTGAAGGCTCTTATTCAGAGCAGCCTGGAGGCCGCTAACCCAGGCCAAGCGATGGAACAATCGATCTTCCGGAAAGACGATCAACTGTGTGCCAACACGGCTCTATATGACCTCTCCAAATACCAAAGGGTTGTGTGTGTCGGAGCGGGGAAAGCTTCAGGGCACATGGCCGGAACACTCGAACAAATACTGGGAGAACATTTAGAAGGTGGGATAGTCATTGTCAAAGATGGGTATGGTACGCCCACTCAAAGAATTCGTCTAGTCGAAGCCAGCCACCCTCTCCCCGATGCTCGCAGCGTCGGCGCAACCAAACAGATTCTCCAAATTGTGAGATCACTCACCAAACAGGATCTACTGATCGTTCTACTTTCAGGGGGGGCTTCCAGTCTTCTCTGCGCTCCAGCTCCAGGCCTAACGCTGACGGATAAACGACGTACAACCAACCTGCTCTTACGATGTGGTGCCACCATTCATGAACTGAACCTGGTGCGAAAGCATCTGTCTGCTGTTAAAGGGGGACAATTAGCTCAAGCCACTTCTGCGAAAATTTTGACCTTGATCATGTCTGATGTCTTGGGAGATGACTTGGCCATAATCGGTTCCGGCCCAACCGTGCCAGATCTCATGACCTTTCACGAAGCTAAGACAATTCTGAAACACTATCAAGTTTGGAGCAGGGTTCCTGAAAGAGTTCGAAAATATCTCGAACAAGGTACCAAGGGCCACGTCCCCGGGTCCTTGAAAAGTAGAAGGCGGCATTCTTCACGTTCTCACTCAATCATCTTGGCCAATAATCAAACAGCCATTGACGGCGTGGCTAAGGAAACCAAGCGATTGGGCCTCCGCCCGTATATTCTAGAAGCTCCATTGCAGGGTGAAGCTAAAGACCTTGGAACGATTCTGGGCGCGTTGGCCAAAGATATTCGTGGCTTCGGCAATCCGGTCCGCCCACCGGCCTGTCTCATTGCGGGCGGAGAACCTACCGTGACGGTCACTGGCAAAGGGAAAGGCGGCAGAGCCCAGGAATGCGTGTTAGCAGCTGCTCAAGAACTGGCTGGACTCCCCAACGTCGTTGTGGCAGGGTTCGGAACCGACGGCACGGATGGCCCGACGGAAGTTGCTGGGGCCATGGTAGATGGGAAAACCGTTCAACGAGCCAAGAAAAAAGGTATTTCGATTGAGAATATGCTGAAGGAACATGACAGCTACACATTCTTCCACCAAGTCGGCGGCCATATCATCACCGGTCCGACAAAAACCAACGTGAATGACATCTATTTGATCCTGGTATTATAGTTGGTTCTGGAAAGAAATCCTTATCGTCATTCCTACAGGTTTTTAGCAGGAATCTATCCTTTCTTGAATCTGAACAAGAAAGGAGTCATCATAAACGTTTTGACTAGGAGCCTGTCGGACTTAGGAAGAATCGGCTGCAAAAGTGTCTCAGCGGTCC
>CBDUWS010000353.1:0-2646 GCA_965370985.1 uncultured bacterium | reverse complement strand
GGATAATGGATCGATTTTCAGGATCCAGTTTTCCAGCCTATTGAAAATGCTGCCTGGCTTCTTGATGCCGATCTAATTGATACAAGATAAGCGCTGCATTAAAATACGCTTCAACCAATAACGAATTGACCCACAACGCAGATTGCAACGATTCAAAGGCAGCCTCCCACTCGCCAACATGGGACTGATCGATTCCTTTCAAATTGAGCACCACAGCTGTCGGTTTTTCCATCGGCAACATCGCCAAGGGCACAGACCACGGGAAACATTCGCTCATTACAACCAGACACACCACCAGGATCACTTCTGACCACCATCTGAATTTTTCCTAATTGAAATAGGCCCATCATGATCCACTCTTCATCTCAATCTTTTGCCTCATGACTCAATTCTCGGAATTGCCCGCGCAGCCCGTCAGCCATGATGTCATTATCATCGGAGGCGGCTCGGCTGGCTATGCGGCGGCACGCACGGCCGAAGCGGAAGGAGCCAAGGTAGGAATCATTGACCACGGACCGCTTGGTGGGCTCTGTATTTTACGCGGCTGTATGCCCACCAAAACCATTCTCCGTTCTTCCGATATTGCCGCACTGATCCGCCGAGCACCGGAATTTGGCTTGCATACCTCCAACCTGCAAGCAAATCTCAGCGCCATCATTGATCGAAAAAATCACTTGATTAAGGAATTCACCGACTATCGAATTCAGGCCCTGCAACACCCAAGATTTACGCTCTATCAAGAACAAGCGCACTTTCTCTCTTCTACCCTGATACAAGCCGGGCCACACCAACTTTCGGCAAAGGCCTTCATTGTTGCCACGGGATCGGTAGTCTCCCGTATTCCCATTCCTGGACTAGAAGAAGTCGGCTATCTCACGAGCGACGACGCATTGGAACTCCGGAAGACCCCTGATTCCATGATTGTCTTGGGCGGTGGGGCGGTGGCATTGGAATTAGCCCAGTTTTTTTCCCGGATCGGCGTCAAGGTTAGCTTGATTCAACGTAGCGACCATATCATGTCGCAAGCAGACAAAGACTTAGCTCTGCCCGTCGAAGCTAAACTCCAAGAAGAAGGCATGACGATCTATACCAATACATCCATTGAACGGGTGACTCGATCGTCCGAGGGACAAAGGACCGTTCATTTTTTGCATCACGGCCAACCAAAACAGGTCACCGCCGCCACAATCCTACAAGCTCTTGGCCGGCGCCCAAATATCGATGGCTTAGATTTAACAATGGCTCAAGTGGATACCAAGAATAAAACCGTTGTCGTCAACGACACAATGCAAACATCTCAACCACACATTTTTGCGGTGGGCGATGTGAACGGCCTTCATGAAATTGTGCATATCGCCATTGAACAAGGAGAAATTGCAGGTTGGAATGCGGTGCATCCAGACCAGGCAGCTAAACGATACAATGAACGACTCAAAGCACAAGCCATTTTTACCGACCCTCAAGTAGCCAATGTCGGATTATCAGAACGAGAATGCCAGGCTCACCACATACCCTTTCTCGTCGCTTCATACCCATTCAACGACCACGGAAAATCCCTCTGTCTGGGCGAATTACACGGGCATGTCAAAATTCTCTGCCACCCTCACTCGGGTGAAATTCTCGGTGGGCATATCGTTGGACCGGAAGCCTCTGAACTCATCCACGAAATTATTGCAGTTATGTATTTTCATGGGACGGTTCACGATCTATTGCAAATCCCTCATTACCATCCCACCTTAGCTGAAATCCTCACCTACCCGGCGGAAGAGCTGGCAGACCAACTCCCTCTAGTTTCATAGACGTCTCGTTCATATTACTCCCCTGACTTTCCACACCATCCACATCGATCGTCGTCCATTGGCTCAGCGGCTGGCAACGCAGCAACCATGGGCTTCCCTTGTAGCACTCCCGCCCACCAAGAAGACCGATGTTTTATAATCCACTTCGGTAAAAGAAGAAAGACCACGACCAACAGGCCTCCGGCCAGAATGAGCGGCCACTGCACAGTCACAACTGCACTTCCCAGATAGGTAAAAGCGAATGTGGGTGGAGCCATGCCCACCAATGTCGCCAATGCAAAAACCTTGAGACTCATATTGGTCAATCCTGCGCCATAACTCACAATATCAAATGAGAAAATGGGCACTAGCCTGGCTACCACCATTAAGCCCATTAAATGACGATCCGAACATTGCGCACAAAACGTAATATCCTGTTTCAGCCACCGACTCAAGACATCCCGCCCCAAAGCCCTGCCGATGAGAAAACTGATAATAGCTCCCAGCTCAGCACCTATTAACACAAAGACTGCGCCCCAAAATGGCCCATAGGCAGCCCCAGCCGCTAAATCTATGGGCAGACTAGGAATGGGACTCACGACCACTGCCAACATCATCAGGCCCATCAAGGCGAAGGGCCCAGCCGCGCCCAGATCACGTAGAAGCAATGTGAGTTTTTCTGGAGTGAGAATCTCCTGTAGCGGCGTAAATTGGATCAACCCGTATAAACCGACAATTGCCAGCAAAACGAGTATCCATTTTCTAAAAAGTGAAGGCATTGGCTTAAACCTAAAAAGGGTTATATGACTTTAACCTAAGTTGAGCGATTCTTATGGATGAGATGTGCCAAGACCTTGGGATGCCAGGG
>CBDUWS010000352.1:0-2649 GCA_965370985.1 uncultured bacterium | reverse complement strand
CTAATAGGCAGCAGGTCGCGAGAGTGGGCGATTCGACATCAATTCCATCGCGTGAAGATTATCAAACGAAAACGCCCCATTTCCTATCGCTACCAATCCTATTTTTCCCTTTTTAAAAGATTGATCATAGACATCAATCAACAGGTGGTGATCAAAAAATATTTCGGTAAACTCCTTACTCACAATTGTATTGCGTTGAATTCGAAGAAAATGCCATTCTGAAGGTTCGAGAATAAGGGTTTCACGAGCTAATTCCGTCAGTTGCCCATCTTTCACGACATAGGCCACAACCTCATTGGTTTTTGGCTCAACCACCACCGCATAAAAATTTTGAGCGTCTTGTACTCCATAGGCCAATCCCGCTTTGCCTGAGGGTGTTCCCAATCGCATTTTTATCCGAACCGAAAGGTCCACATATTCGACGGTCACCCCATCCACAGTTAACAACTGATAGCACAGTCCCTCTCCACATGTGAGTTGCTGTTCCACCAATTGTGGCCGACTAGGGGCCGTCACATCCTTACTGACCAGCCACCCTCCTTTACCGCCCTGCCCACCAACTTCTTGAGAAAATCCTTCAGGCAGGATTTCAAGCGCAGATTTATCAAATTGCCATTCTTGGAATACGGGTGGAGTGGTCATATGAAAGGGTTTCGGAAGTTCTTGGGGTTCATCCCCGGCTAATACTCCCATAGGAGAACCTAAGATACACAATCCAAGCACTAAGCCGAACAGTGCACTTCGATGCGAAGGCAGAGTTTTAAAAGACATCCCATCGTGTCGAAATCTATATTTTCCTACAGTGTCATTCAGATCTTGGTTCAGCCTACCCAATGTCATAACGTTCCCCACCCTCTTAAAAAATTTGATAAAAAGACTGGTCCCTCAAAAGAAATGAAATGATACGCATTCTCCCGGGACCGCGACAACCCCCCTTTCCCGCGAAAAGGCACCAAAGGAATTAGGCAAACCTAGCCTTTTCTTTAGCGTAAACCTTGGACGGGCCTGAGGGCAAATTGGTCCCGAATTGCCCTCCTTCGCCTGCCTTTGGTAGCGTGAGTCATGCGAAGCTCCGCAAGAATATCCAGCGTGGCCTTTGTGACGATATTGTTTTTGTCCTTATGTGTCCTCGGGCAAAGCTGGGGTCAATCGGCAATCCCTCAATCTGATCCTGCCACGGCGGAAGACGCAGCCCTCAAAGAACTCATTCCTGCAGACTCAGTCATAACGCTGACAATGCGCGACGCAGTCATGCAAGCTTTGGAAAACAATTTAGATATTCAGGTCAGCCGGTTTACTAGAGATGTCCGGTTAACGGACATTGTTTTCCAAGAAGCAGAATTTGATCCGACGGTTGAGTTAGGGGGACGGTACGAGCGAAGAATTATTCCCCTCAATAGGCCAATCTTTGGTTTATCGGGGGTGTCGATTGGGAATGACCCGGACACTCTCGACCAAAATGACACGGAATTTAACCTGGGACTTACGCAAAAACTGATAACGGGGGGGAATTACAGCCTCCGCTTTGATACTGATCGGAATTCCGTAGCGGGGGATAACGCCTTTCTGTTTAACCCTTCGTATTCCAGCAATCTCTTGGCCAATTTGACACAACCGCTGCTGCGCAATTTCGGCCCCACGATCAATCAAACCCGAGTGACGATCGCCAAAAATTCCGCAGCGGTGGAAGAACTCTCATTGACGCAGCAGATCCTTTCCGTCATCTTTCAAGTCGAGGAGGAGTACTGGGAATTGGTCTTCACTCGTGAAAATTTAAAAGTGACAAGGGCCACGTTGCGTGCTGCTGAAGAATTGTTAGCTAGTAACCGTGCCAAGGTCAAAGCCGGCGTGCTAGCCGACGTGGAAGCTCTTCAGGCACAGGCGGAAGTCGCTAGAAGAATCGAACAAGTCTTGTTAGCCCAAAAAGCTGTGCAGGATAAAGAAGATAAACTACGCCAGCTCCTCAGCAAATCAGAATGGAAATTGACACAGAGGACACCCCTTGTTCCTCTCGATTCGCCCGTAAAAGAACTGCAACCGACCCCTTTAGAAGAAAATATCACCTTTGCGTTTCAGCACCGCCCGGAAGTCCTACAAGCCAAGAAAAATATCGATACCTCAAAGGTCAATACCCGATTTGCCAAAAATCAACTCCTTCCCGATCTTTCCTTCCAAGGTGAATTTGGCCTCTCTGGCCTGGGGAAAAATCCCGGAGATAGCTGGGATCGGTTGGGCAGTACAGATTTTTACAACATGGGAGGCGGGTTGGTGCTCACCTTTCCTATAGGGAACCGCTCTGCCCAAAGCCAATATCAACGTCGGGTCCTGGAAACCCATCAGAGTCAGACCTCGTTATTACGCATTCGCCAACAAGTTATTCTGGACGTCAAAGAAGCGATTCGCGGGGTGCAGACAAACTACAAACGAATTCGGACCAATCAAGCCGCCCGCAAACTTTCTGAAAAACAAGAAAAAGCTGAACAGGAGAGGTTTAAACTCGGCCTAAGTACCACCAGATTGGTGCTAGAATTCCAACGGGATTTGAGACTGGCCCAAGGAAGGGAATTACGAGCGATCCTGGATTACAACCAATCATTATCGCGTCTCCGCCTCGTCACCGCCTCCACCCTCGACCATTACAACATCGAG
>CBDUWS010000351.1:0-2665 GCA_965370985.1 uncultured bacterium | reverse complement strand
GATCTCCAATTCGTATCGAAGAAGGTGAAGGCGAGATTATATTAAAACCTGTTGAGGGAGAACCTAACCTTGTCAAAAAAGATGGCGTCCTGGTGTTCTCTGGAAAAGCAGTAGGGAGCGTTGAAACGGCCATAGAGAAGCATCGTGAGGAGCGAAGCAAGATGCTGAGAGGGGGAGGATGAGGACGTTATTTGATACCTCGGTATTAGTCGCGGCCTTCATAGAGGGGCATCCCAAACATGAAAGAGCCTTACCGTGGTTATCGAAAGCCAAAGCTCAGGAATTTGAGTGTGTTATCTCCAGTCACACCTGGGCAGAGTTATATGCTGTGTTAACGACATTGCCTGTGAAGCCGCGTATTTCTCCCAATGTTGCATGGAGATTACTACATGAAAATATTGAGGGCGTTGCCAAGACCGTATCGTTGTCCCCCGCAGAATATAAAGCCGCCATCAAAAAGGCATCAGAGTCGGGACTTTCGGGTGGAATTATTTACGATGCGTTGATTGCCAAGGTAGCTGAAAAAACCAAGGTCGAACGAATTTTAACGTTTAATCTTAAGCACTTCAGGAGAGTATGGGAGGGTAAGAAGGAAGCCTTAATTGAGCCATAGCTTTCGTTGACGTGTCAGTTTTCGTATCAGACTTGTCTAGATTTATTAACTTGTCACCTCACAGACCTTCAAGATAGACAACTCAATCAAATCTGACACTAAATCCATCTACACACAGACTTCATGACGGGATTTCCTTTCGACAAAGAAACCTCAATGCGCTTCCTATTGGAAAAACCACGGACATCATGTATCGGACTGGCTTTTGAATGTCCATGCTCTGGATCCCTGCCTTCGCAGGGACGACGAAGAACCGGAGAAGAAAAAAAGAGAAAAATACATACGGGTGTCAGGCTTGATTCAATTGATTCATTGCAATGAAAAGGTAGAGTTCATAAATTTACCCAAGACTTCCACCTATGCTGGTTTTCAAATCTGCTATGTGCTAGCTTCTGGCTCCATCATTATTTACCATCATTGCAAGGTATGCTGATAGAGAGTCCCCTCCTATTACCCCAGACCCCAAACCCCAAACCGATTTCACCCTATGGTGATCGAAAAATCAGTTTGTTCAGATATCCATGAATGAAGATGATAAAAAACGGATGTTTCTCTTGTTACACCCAATATGGGAAAAGGAGGGTTGTTTATGAATATTCTTGAACAGGTACGAAGGCTTCTGCGTTTCATGGTGCCCGGATTAGCCTTGATACTCTTGACGATGGGATATGCA
Source organism: uncultured bacterium (assembly GCA_965370985.1). GTDB lineage: Bacteria > Nitrospirota > Nitrospiria > Nitrospirales > UBA8639 > Nitrospira_E. Next base: position 1,379 of record CBDUWS010000351.1, on the reverse strand, counting down.
GTATCCCCTGCCAATGCAGAACCTGCCCAGGAGTTCAAGGGCAAGATTGCTAAGTCGTTTGAAGAGAGTCAGGAATGGTGGCCCGAACCGGTCCGACCGCCTGAGGGTGCGCCCAATGTCATCATCTTTCTTCTGGATGACGTCGGTTTTGCACAGGTCGGTAGTTTCGGCGGTCTCATTGAGACGCCCAATATCGATCGTCTGGCTGCGAACGGATTGCGTTACAACAATTTCCACACCACGGCCCTCTGTTCTCCATCTCGGGCGACGCTGATGGCTGGGCGCAATCCGCACTCGATTGGATTAGGCAGCCACGCGCTCACCGCGATGGGGTTCCCGGGCTACAATGCCGTGGTCCCTCCAAGCGCCAAGTCGGTGGCCAACTACCTTCAGGAAGCGGGGTATATCAACTACGCGCTCGGCAAGTGGGATCACACGCCGCTGTATGAAGTTTCACAGGTCGGGCCGTTCGATCGTTGGCCAAGCGGTGAGGGCTTTAATCACGCTTATACGTTCATGGCTGCCGACGTGCATCAATTCATCCCGGTCATGTGGAATGACCACACGCCTGAGCCCTATCGGAAGACCTACCATCTCGATAGAGACCTTGCTGATCGGGCTATCGAATGGATTACCGGTCACAAATCCATCCAACCGGACCTTCCCTTCATGATGCTCTGGGCATCGGGGTCCATGCATTCCCCCCACCACGCGCCAACGGAATACCGGATCAAGTATCGCGGCAAGTTCGATATGGGCTGGGACAAAGCCCGTGAAATGATTGTAGAGAACCAAAAACGACTTGGCATCATTCCGAAAGATACCAAGCTGACGGAGCGCATTGATGAGATACCAGCCTGGGATTCGCTTAATGATCAGGAAAAACAAATGTATGCGCGGCAGATGGAAGTCTTTGCCGCCCAGATGGAACTGGTCGATTATGAGATCGGGCGCGTCATAGATACCTTGGAACGGATTGGGGAACTGGATAATACCTTAATCTTCGTGACCGCAGATAACGGTGCCAGCGGGGAAGGGGGGCTGGCCGGGACGTTTAACGAAACGTATGTCCTCAACGGCCTTCAAACGCCTTTCGAAGCCAACCTCCGTCATTATGATCGCTGGGGTGATGCCACCACGTATCCGCATTACCATGCAGGATGGGCCATGGCGGGCAACACGCCGTTCCGGTATTTCAAACAAAGTGAGCATCGGGGCGGTCAACATGATGCCATGGTGGTGCATTGGCCCAACGGCATTAAGGCCAAGGGCGAGATTCGCCATCAATATCATCACATCAGTGATGTAGCCCCCACCATTCTTGAAGCGGCGAGGCAGACTGTGCCGGATAATTACCATGGGATCGAGCAACAGCCGAT
>CBDUWS010000350.1:0-2671 GCA_965370985.1 uncultured bacterium | reverse complement strand
TTGTTCCATTCTGGTACCTCAATTATCAGATCTTTCTCGCCATTAGGGACGCATTGGCAGGCGAGTCTGGATTTCAAGCTTAAGCCAGGGGCTTCATCTAGCTGATCGTTCTCGTCATCCGTTGGTTCGTTACAGGTTTCGAGGCCTTCTTTTACGATGACATGGCACGTGGAGCAGGCGCAGACCCCTCCGCAGGCATGTTCCACATCGATGCCATTTCCCAGGGCGATGTCTAATAGACTTCCAACAAGCCCATTCTCTCCAAAGGGTAGTTTGTTAGGATCGACCTGTATTTCAATGGGTGCCCCAGGAGTAATGAAGGTCACCTTAAATGGTTTTTGTGCAACTATCGTTTCACTTTTCTCAATATACGGGTTACTGCCTCCCATTATTTTCTCCTTTTAAAACAATATGTTATAGTGAAATAATATCAAATGACTTCAATCGCACTTTATTGTTCTATCTGCTAATCCGACTAAATATATCTCCGACCATTTTAGTCTTGACTGACTTGTGAGGTCAATGATACATTAACCCCGATCATATAAGTCGGGATTAAGGCGCTCGGGCAACAGCCTGGAGCTTTGGTTTCAGCCTTACGCTTCACGGAATGCTATCTTCGTTATGTTGAAAATTTCGAAAAAATCAGATTATGCCTTGATGGCTCTCCAGTATATGGCGATGGTGCAATATGGAGAGACGAATGCGCTTAGCACATATCGAGTGGTGAATACCAAGGAAATTGCTGAGGAACATCATATTCCCTTGGAACTTTTAGCAAAAGTGCTGCAGACCCTGGCTAAGCACGAAATGATTGAAAGTCAAAATGGTCCCAAGGGAGGGTATGTCTTGGCTCGTGAGCCACGGAGCATTTCCATTGCCCAGGTTTTGGAAGCGATCGAAGGGCCGTTAGGCATTGCGGATTGTTACCATGAAAAAGATGACCATGCGGCTTGTGAACAGATGGACCATTGCAATATCCGCACGCCGCTTCTCAAGGTTCAAGAAAGTATTGTCCATTTGCTCAGTAGTATGTCTATTGAAGATATGATGGAAGAACTGCCATTAATTATTGTGGAATCTCGGAAAAAAGAAGGAGTTCAATTATGAAGTTGCCCATATATTTGGATAATCATTCGACGACCCCCTGCGATCCGCGGGTTGTCGATGCGATGCTTCCCTATTTCACGGAAAAATTCGGCAATTCGGCGAGCCGTAACCACAGTTTCGGGTGGGAAGTAGAAGAAGCCGTTGAGCATGCTAGAAAACAAATTGCTCACTTAGTCGGTGCTGATGCGAAGGAAATTATTTTTACCAGCGGGGCGACGGAATCAGATAATTTGGCTCTTCAGGGCATCGTGGCGATGTACCGGGAGAAGGGTGATCATATTATTACTAGTGCTACTGAGCATCGTGCAGTTATTGATACGGCGAAATATCTGGAAAAGAAGGGTGTTACCGTTACGTTTCTTTCTGTGGACAAAGCCGGCATGGTCAGTCCTGATGATGTTCGCAATGCCATTACCGATAAAACCATTTTAATTTCAGTGATGTTGGCGAACAATGAAATCGGTACGATCAATCCCATTGCCGAAATTGGGAAAGTGGCCAAAGAAAAGGGCATCATCTTCCATTGTGATGCCACTCAAGGGGTCGGGAAAATTCCGGTGAATGTGCAGGAAATGGGCATTGATCTCATGTCCTTCTCCGCGCACAAAATTTATGGTCCCAAGGGTATTGGAGCCCTCTATGTTCGACGACGGGCGCCTCGCGTTCGGTTGGAACCGATGATCTACGGTGGCGGTCATGAACGCGGCATGCGCTCAGGGACGTTACCTGTTCCTTTAATCGTGGGATTTGGAAAAGCCTGCGAATTGTGTGAGCAGGAGATGGCGACGGAAGCGGTCCGCATGGCGAAGATGAGAGATCGCTTGCAAGAAGGCATCATGGGAGCGATGGAAGAAGTGTATCTGAACGGGCATCAAACAGAACGCTTGCCGGGCAATCTTAATATTAGCTTTGCCTATGTGGAAGGGGAGGCCTTGTTGATGGGAGTGAAAGAAATCGCCTTATCCTCAGGTTCGGCCTGTACTTCAGCCACTTTAGAGCCCTCCTATGTATTACGGGCATTGGGTGTGGGATCGGACTTAGCCCATTCTTCCATTCGGTTCGGCATTGGCCGGTTTAATACGGATGAGGAAATTGAATATACGATTGATCGTATGCTTAAAGCCGTCACGCATCTTCGAGAAATGTCTCCGTTGTATGAGATGGCTAAAGAGGGTATTGATTTGAAGAGCGTACAGTGGGCTGCGCATTAATCTGGTTCTAAGAATCGTCTTATCTTTACATATCAGAAGGAGGAATGAGCCATGGCCTATAGTGAAAAAGTGATTGATCATTACAACAACCCCCGTAACGTGGGATCGTTTAAAAAAGATGATGATGGAGTCGGGACAGGTATCGTGGGAGCCCCGGAATGTGGCGACGTGATGAAACTCCAGATCAAAGTCGAGAACGATACTATTGTGGATGCGAAGTTTAAAACCTTCGGTTGTGGTTCGGCGATTGCTAGTTCAAGCCTGGCCACGGAATGGTTAAAGGGCAAATCGGTTGAAGAAGCCCAAAAGATCAAAAATACCGATATCGTTGAAGAATTGAATCTTCCTCC